>JAACEG010000107.1 GCA_011682665.1 Lysobacteraceae bacterium | reverse complement strand
ATAGAATCAAATCAAATTAAATATTATTTTTCCATATTTCCGTAAATTATAAAATTATAATTATTTTTTAAAATACTTTTTTTATGCAAATTCAGCTTTAAGTATTCTAATAACTTCATCTATAGTTTTATCTTCAAGATCTGTTCTGCGCACTAATTCTTCTGGACTAATACTCAAGACACTTTTTGCTGTATCACAGCCAATATTTTTAAACTCATCAATTATCCATTGATCGATTTCATCTGAAAATTCTTGTAAATCAACATCTTCGCTGTCAACATCAGTATCTCTATAAACATCAATTTCATAGCCAGTAAGTTTACCGGCTAATTTTATATTAAATCCTCCTTTACCAATAGCTAAAGAGACTTGGTCAGGTTTCATGTAAACATCAGCCTTTTTATTTTCATCATCAATATTTATTGTTGTTATTTTTGCAGGGCTTAATGCCCTGGATATATAGAGTGATAAATTTGTTGTATAATTTATTACATCAATATTTTCATTTTTCAATTCACGGACAATGCTGTGAATACGAGAGCCTTTCATTCCAACACAAGCTCCAACAGGGTCAATTCTGTCATCATAAGATTCAACAGCAATTTTTGCCCTTTCACCTGGTACTCTTACAATTTTTTTTATAGTTATTAAACCATCATAAACTTCAGGAACTTCAGCTTCAAATAATTTTTCAAGAAAAATAGTTGATGTACGAGATAAAATGATTACAGGAGTGTTATTTCTCACATCAACTTTTGAAACAACAGCACGAATAGTATCACCTTTTCTGTAAAAATCAGAAGGAATCTGTTCAGATTTAGGTAATATTAATTCAATATTATCATCATCTAAAACAAGTATTTCTTTTTTCCAAATTTGATACACCTCGCCTGTAACTATTTCGCCAATACGTTCTTCATATTTTTTATAAATATTATCTTTTTCATATTCCTTAATTTTAGAGACAAGATTTTGACGTATAGATAATATTTCTCTTCTTCCAAAATCCGACATTTTTATCTCTTCAGAAACTTCTTCCCCAATTTCAAAGTCTGGTTCTATTTTAATAGCTTCTGAATACGCAATCTGCAAGTTTTCATCTTCAACTTCTCCATCTTCAACTATTTCTCTGTTTCTCCATATTTCCAAATCACCCTTGTCAATATTAACTATTATATCATAATTTTTGTCAGTGCCATATTTTCTCTCAAGCAGATGTCTAAAAACGTCTTCCAAAATGCGCATCATTGTCTCACGATCAATATTCTTATAATCTTTAAATTCAGAAAAAGTTTCTACTAATTTTATATGTTCCATTTTATTTTTTTTTTAATATTTCTTAAGTGCTATCATTTATAATGGTTTTTTATTATCCATTTTAATTATCTAATTTTTTATTTAAGCTCTTTTTATATCTTTTTTTAAATACTGCAAATAATTTTTATCATACTTTTATTTTTAAAAGGGAATTACACTTTTGGTGCATTTTATTTCATTAAATGGTATATGAATATTATTATTCATACTAGCTTCTTTTATTTTTTTATTGATTTTTTGTTTTAAGTCAATACTTTTATTGTCAACTGATAGCAAAATGCCTGACTTTTTAATTCCATTATGTAATGTTATCTCTCAACTTCTTTTCCAATATTTTTTTTATATTGTCTTAACAACTTAAAAGGTTTATCTAAACCTGCTGAAGAAACTCTCAATTCAAAGTCTTCTTTTTCTTTATCAAGCTTTGAGATAATATAGCGGTTGATATCTGCACAATCTTTTATAGTAATGCTTTTATCACTATCAAGAAAAACTAATATTTTGTTCCCTGACTTAATTTTAATATCAACCAAAAATTTTTCAGTATTTTGTAATTTTTCATCAACAAGATTTTTTATTTTCTTTTTTTCTATCATCATCAAAAATTTTATCTAATAAAAGAGGGGACATTCGCCCCCTCTTTTTATAACAAATCTTTTTATTAACGATGCAAAGATAATCAATTTTAATAAAAAAACTCTCAAAAAGAGAGTTTTTTTAATATGTTGTCCGACCAGGACTCGAACCTGGACTCTTTTGGACCAAAACCAAACGTGTTGCCAGTTACACTATCGGACAATATTATAGTAAAAATAGAATTGCAAAAATAGACAATAATTTTAAATATAAAAATAATCATTAATTTATTTTTATTATAATTTTGAAAATAGTAAAATTATTTTAAATCAAATGATTAATTTAGCTGAAATTTTATAAAAAATATTATCACCTTAAATCCGCAAATTACTTCATAACGAAAAGTTGAAATGTGTGTCAATGTTGGCGCAGCCCAGCGAAAAGCATCACAGGCATAACACTTATTACGAATATAAGGTCTGAGCGAGCATTTCCAACAATGTCATTGGTTTGGCCTTGCAGTTGATTTAGTTTACGGATATAAGGTATTATAACATCAAAGCGTAAGTTAATATATAAATTAAAACTTTTTTCGATGTTTCTTCCTTTATGTAAAATATATATTTTAAAAAATCTGAATAAAAAATTTTA
>JAACEG010000035.1 GCA_011682665.1 Lysobacteraceae bacterium | reverse complement strand
GCAAAAGGCAAAATAAGAAGATGAATAAAATATTGAAGAATAAAATTTGTAGTAAATATAAAGGGATTATTAAACGCAGAAAGCATATCAAGCCGAGTTTTTTCTAAATGTGGGAAACTAAAAGGTCCAAATTGTTCATAATTTAAAAGATGAAATTGATTTTGCAAATAAAAAAGAGTAATAGGTGATATTAAAAGTATAAGAATTATGAAATTAAACAATATAATTTTTTTATGGCTAATTATTTTGTCTCTATATATAAATAAAAAAATCAAATAAATCAAAGGAACCCATAAAAAAGATAAGGCATAAGTATAAAAACTTATTGCTGAAATAATTGTGGAAATATAAAGAGAAGAATATTTTTTTTGTTTAAAAAATTTAAGTAAATAATAGATAAGAGCGGTATAAAAAAATGGCAATAAACAAACATTATATCCTGTTGTGGAAACATAAATATGCCAGGGAGATATTGTTAAAAGCAGGGCGGCGATAAGACCTATTTTTTTATTAAATAATTCTTTCCCTAACAGATAAGTGAAAAATATAGAAAGAAGCGATGCAATAAAAATAGGTATTCTTATTATTAAGGTTGAAAGACCCCAGAGTTTTATTAAAGGAATTAAAATTAAAGACAAAACTATATTTTCGCCCCAGCCAAAATTATAAAAATGAACCGGGAAAAAATTTCCATGCCGATCAGCGCCTGTTTTCAATAAAGAGTAAGCTTCATAGCCGACAACTGTTTCATCCATACTCGGCTGTTTCGTAAAAATGTAAAAAATTCTTAAGCCAATAAAAAAAATAAAAATTGTTAAGATAAAAATAAAGATTATTTTTTTGTTATCTAATTTAAACATTTTTTAATTTTAGTTTTAATTTTTCAGTCAACTGAAAATAAAATATAAAAATAATTAATATTATAATAGATCCAATAAAAGAAAAAGGATAGCTTAATAAAGCTAAAGCGGTTATTAAAAAATATAAAGAATAATTTTTTTCATCTGTTATGATTAATAATAATAATGGCCATAGAAGATACCATTCCATTAACCAGACGTTTGCAATTAAGAGATAGGCAATAAAAATATAGGCGCTGTATTTTATAAGATTTTTAACACTATTTTTTTCTTTTATATAAAAAAACAGAATAAAAATATAAGTTATTAGAAAAAAGAAAACACTGTAATTTTTTATCGCGAGCATAATATCATATTTGTTTATTAAACTATTGTTTAAAAAAGAGATGAGATAATAAATAAGGCCGATTAAATATCCGAAAGGAGAAAGATACCAGAAAGATATTAAATTAGAACGGTTTATAATATGGAAAATTATTTTTTTAAAATCACTAAAATTATTTAAAAAGGGAATATAGAAAATAAATAAAGTGAATAAAAATGCGAATCCATTACTCAAAACAATTTTTGTTTTTTCTTTCAGAGCGTTTTTTTGTTTATTCTTACTAATTCCTTTTTTGGAAAAGGGAGTAGGGGGAATTTTAAAAAGAAAAATGATAAATAGCGGTAATAATAAAATTGATATATATTTTATTAATATTGAAAATGTTATAAAAATTGTCGCTAACACATATTTTTTTTTAAGCAAGCAATAAATAAAAAGCAAAATAAAAAATATCATTACAATATCATTGTGCGCGTTGTTGGCTGTTTCAAATAAAATAAAAGGATTCCAGGCGTAAAGAATTACTCCTAAATATTTTAGTTTTGGATTAATTATATTTAATATTTTATAGATTAAAAATAAAGATAGCGCGCTAAAAAGAACCATTAATAATTTGAAGCTTATTATATTTAAGAAAAAATTTTGCGTTTTTATTATTCCTAAGGGAAGTAAAATAATATGCCAGACAGGACCATAAACAGTGGTGCTATTAGCCCAATCCTGGCTACATAAGTTAACAAAAGTATTTTCCGCAGGTGATTGTGAAGCAGGAGTTGTAAAAGGATTAAGATGATAATCAGTCAGCGCTTTATTTGTCGCCATATAACAATAAATATCAGAAGACCCAATTGGCGGGATAATAATTAAAGTGAGCAAGAAAATTATAAAAAAAAGTAGAATTATTTTAAAACTTTTTTGATCACATCCGTTTCTATCAATAAATTTATAAATTTTAATGAACAAAAAAAATAAAATTCCAAAAACAGCAAATAAAAAAAATAGAATTATGGGATTTTTAGGATGAATAGAATAATCGTTAAATGTTTTTCTAAAAAATCCATCAATTAAAAATAAGCTTAAATATAGAGTTTCACTGATAAGGCCGTAAAGCAGTATTTTATTTTGAATGATTTTTTTAATTAACATATTTTAAATTACGAAATAATATTATTTTTATGGTTTCCTCTTTGGAAAAGAGGAGGAACCTATTATTCTCGTTTCCCCCCTTGTAGGGGAAACCTGTTTTTTTGTTCTCCCCCTATTTAGGGGGAGTTAGAGGGGGTATTATTAATTTTTTACCCCTCCTAATCTCCCCTAAATAGGGGAGGAAACCGTTATTCTCGTTATTTTTGCCCCTCCTAACCTCCCCTAAATAGGGGAGGAACCTATTATTCTCGTTATTTTTACCCCTTCTAACCTCCCCTAAATAGGGGAGGAACCTATTATTCTCGTTTTCCCCCTTGTAGGGGAAACCTGTTTTTTTATTCTCCCCCTATTTAGGGGGAGTTAGAGGGGGTATTATGCCTACTCGTTTCGCTGTTCAAAGTAATTCAGTATCGCAATGACATTATTTTTTATTATCAGCAGCGATGAGAATTCCCAATATAATCCAAAAAAGCAGAGACAAATCGTTTTTAAAATATGGAACATCGACCAATCCATGAATAATAATTGTCACCATAGCAGACGCGATTCCAATAAAAAATATTCCATTTCGCGCGTAAAAACATTTTTTTATTTTTATAAAAAAAGAAATTATCAGCCAGGCAAAACAAAGCATTCCCAAAAGCCCAATATCCATCCAAAAATTTAAAAAAATGTTATGGGGATAAATTAAAGGTTCCATTTTTAAAGGATCTCTAAAATTTTCTTGAATTTTTGGAAATCCGAATATACCGGCGCCGAAAATAAAATTTTTCGGATTTTGCGTTAAATATTTCCATGAGCCTTGCCAGAGAACTAGGCGATTTTGAGCCGAAGGAGAATTAATAATTGTTTGAATTTTTATTTTTTCAGTATATTTTTTAATAGATTGATTTTGAAAATATATTACAGAAAATAATAATAATATAATAATAATGAACAAAACAAAAACAGCGGAAACTTCCATACTACGTAGTATGGAAGTTTCCGCTGTTTTTCTTTTTATTGTTAAATATGCGAAAGAAAATAAGAAAAAAATAAACGCTATAATTAAACCAGCCCAGGTTCCTTTGGAAACCGTAAATATAACAGCGATAATTGAAGATATTAAAACTAAAATTTTAAATAAGGCAAGAATAAAATTTTTAAATTTGTTTTCCCATAGCCAACCAAAATATATCATTATAATCGGCGCTAAAAAAAGTCCGACGGCGTTTGGGGAGGTAAAAAAACTGGTCACTCTCCGCGTTTCTTCTGGTTGCCACATTTTAACTGGAATAAAATTTCCGGTGATTTTTTGGTAGATTGCAAAAATAGAAACAGCCAAAGCAGAGATTCCTAAAGCATATAATATTTTTTGCAGATTTTTTTTAGTTTTTATGGTTTGGACAAAAATCAGAAAAAAGAGAATTGGTTCTAAAAAATACGCGCGCCAAAGCCCCAGCGCTTTCCAAATATTCGGCGCGATAAATATTGAAATCGTGGCAAAAATCATTATTAAAATTATTTGCGTTTGAAAAGGGAAGGGTTGGTAAGGAATTTCTTTTTTATATTTCATTGTCATTCCCGTTTTTTCCTTTGTCATTCCCGTTTTTCCCTTTGTCATTCCCGCGAAGGCGGGAATCTGGTAGTTAAGTCTTTTTAATACCCTTTTAAATCCTGTTTGCAGAAACCACACAGTTAGAACAATTAAAATCATTATTTCTAAAAGCGTGGTTGGAAGTCCTATAATATAGAAGCGAATTAAATATGTCGGTAATAAAGCAACAATAATAGCGATTGCTGTTGGCAAATTTTGCCAGGCAATTATTGTAAAAGCTATAATGAAAATTGTTAAAAAATAAAACATATTAAATTAAATTTTTTTGAATTGTAGATATTCTCCATCAGCTTGTTGCGGAGACAAATACCGTGAGGACGTACAATAGTTAGATATAATAAAATTTTATATTAGATACCTCGTCAGCTTGCTGCGAGGTAATTCATTTACAAAATTATAGAATTGCCATTTGCTTTTTTTGCCATTCCCGCCTTTTTTTGCCACCCTCGCCTTTTTTGTCATTTCCGTCTTTTTTTTGTCATTCCCGCGAAGGCGGGAATCTCGTAAATTAGCTTATTCTCAGGGATTCCCGCCTTCGCGGGAATGACAATGGAAAATTTATTGACTTATTATTATTTTTAATCTATATTAATATTAAATAAGAATAAAGGAGGTGGCAAGACATGGAACGAGCTATTTAGCCCTGATATATATCTTTTGCAGGCGTAAAATGCAGACGCAGGCAAAGAAAGATTATGTCAGGGCATTCATCTATTCTTCATCCTCATTTCTGCATGTCTTGAATTTTGAACTTGATAAGGGGGGCGAATGTTTTTTATACATCGTATGTCAAAAGCCGAGATTTTAGCCCTGGCGCATATCTTATTGCAACGGCAAAATTAATGCCACCGCAAAGAAAAGGATTGCGCGCAGGGCTTTTTTATTTTATTTTTATTATTTCTTTAAGCAGATTTTTAGGAATTCCTTTTAATATATATAAAGCAAAAAAATAAACAGCTATTGAGGAAGGCAAAGAAATAAATAAGCTTTGTTTTTTAATAAAATATAAAATAATTGCCATAATTCCGCTGGCAAGAAAAACTTTTAAGATTATTAAAAAGTCAGGAAAAATTTTTGTTGTTTTAATAACCATCCAAGCGCAGATTATAGCTATTAATGATTCAGCAAAAACAGTTGCCCAGGCTGCGCCGTAATAAGAATATTTTGGAATAAAAATTAGATAGGCTGTTAAGCTTAATATCGCAGTAGTGGCATAAGCCCAGATCATTTTTTTTTGTTTTTCTATGGCGACAATTGTATGTCCGTAAAATATTCCAACAAAGACGATTGCGGTAGCGAAAATAATAATTTTCAAAATAGGAGTCGCTGGCGCAAATTCCTTGCCAGCCACTAAAATTATAATTGGTTTTGCTAAAAATAAAGTCCCAATTGCCAAAGGGATAGCAATTATTATTATCACGTCAAAAGCGCTTTCAAATATTTTTTTAAATTCAATAAAGTTTTTGCTGCTCCAATAATTTGAAAGTAGAGGCAAAATTAACCCCATAAACATTGTTGGTATCATTATTAAAATTTCTAAAAAACGGAAACTTGCGCCGTATAAACCAACATCAGATGGGGAATGGTAAAGGGACATAATTATTGTGTCTGTTTTTAAATAGACTAAATTAAAAGCGATAGAAACGGCAATCGGCCATGATTTTTGCAATGTTTCTTTCCATATATCAAAATCAAAAGCCCAGTGTATTTTTATTATTTTGCGTGTTGAATAAAACAAATAAGAAAAATTGAAAATAGAGCCGATTACACCTGCGGATATAATTCCCAAAAGTCCTAAATCAAAATAAGCGGCAAGCGCGAT
>JAACEG010000034.1 GCA_011682665.1 Lysobacteraceae bacterium | reverse complement strand
AATAGCTTGTTCAGCTTTTTTTTGTTTATATACATCTAAAGTCGTAATCACTTGCAATCCTCCTTGCTCAACCATTTTTTCCCCATATTTTTTACTAAGTTTTTCTTTAATATACATTACAAAATGCGGAGCGATAATATTCTCTCTGCGTTCTTTGAATTTTAACTTTTCCGCAAGAGCTTCTTCGTATTCTTGTCTATCAATATAATTCTGCTCAAACATTAACTTTAAAATATATCGTTGGCGGACAATTAATTTATCTTTGTGAGAACCATAAGGAGAATAATATGTTGGGGCCTGAGGCAAAGCTGCCAATATTGCTGATTCAGCTAAAGTTAAATCTTGCGCTGATTTTCCAAAATAAAGATTGCTGGCTGATTCAATTCCATAGGCCGTTGACCCATAAGGTATTTCATTGAAGTATAACTGCAAAATTTGATTTTTGCTGAATTCTTTCTCCATCCTCCAAGCTAAAACTAATTCTTTTATTTTTCTGCTAATTGTCCTTTCATTGGTAAGAATAGCATTTTTAATAAGTTGTTGAGTTATAGTTGAACCGCCTTGCATTCTTTTTCCTTCTAATTTAGAAATAATAACTCCCCTGAAAATTCCCCATAATGAAAATCCCTGATGCTCGTAAAAATTTTTGTCTTCTATAGATATAGTTGCTTCTATAGCAAAAGGAGGAATCTTATCTATATTAACAAAATTTCTATTTTCATCGCCATGAATTTCATATAAAACAGTTTTTCCGGAACGATCAAAAATTTTTGTAGAAAGAGGAACAGTTCTTTTTATTAATTGATTGGGATCAGGTAAGTCTTTAGAATACCAAACAATAGCTCCAACACCAGCAATAAGACTTAAAAAGAATAATATAAAACAAAAAAATATTATTTTTTTTAGTAAATTTTTTAAAAAATTTTTGCGTTTTTTTTGTTTTTTCCAATTAGATACTTTTTTTGGCACAATAATTCTTTTATTAGAAAAATCTTGATTTTTGCTTCTTAATTGCGGAATAGGCATATATATAAAATTTATTGTCCTCCCCTCTTGTAGGGGGAGTTAGGGGGGGTACAAAGCAATTATCAATTTCCAATTTTTTACCCCTCCTAACATCCCCTAAATAAGGGAGGAAAATTTGCTTCTAACGAATTCTTTAATTTAAAATGATTAATTATTTTAATAATAATTTATTTTATTTATTTTGTAAAATATTTTAATGTTGTCATTTTACTAAAAAATTATAATCTAATATTTAAAATAATAATTATAGTTTTGATCTTGACTTTTTTTAAAACTTAGATAAATTAATTATAGAAAAAGCGCGCTATAAATGCGCTTAAATAAATAAGCTCAAAAAGGGGTAAAAAATTGAAAATTGGAAAATAAAAATTGAAATACCCTCTCTAACTCCCCTTATAAGGGGGAGAACAATAAAATTAATCCTCCCCTAATTTAGGGGAGGGTAGGAGGGGTAAAAAATTATGATTTTTTCCCCTATATTAGGAGGATAAAAAGGGGCTTATTTTTATTATTGATCTTTGACAAGATATAATTGAAAAATTTTAAACAAAAATAAAAGATGTCTGGGCAGATTATAATTTTTTGTCGGTCTCTATTCTTAAAAGGGAATAGGGACCGTATTATTCTAAGGAGGTAAGATATGGCAGATTTATATAGGCAGGACGGCGTTAATATTGATGCCGGAGACGCTTTTTCCAGATTTTGTAATAATATAAACAACAATACATATAGACTGTCCAAATTTGTGAAGATTACTGATATGTCGCAGGGCAATTTTCGCGGGCCTAAAGGGTATAGTTTTATTAATTTACCCAAAGGCTGTATTGAGACAGGAGAGGTGGACGGTATTGGCACTAAAGTAGTAGTAATTGTAGCTGCTGGAAATATTTTTACTTCTGCCAGCAACGTGATTGCCATGACTGCTATGGATATCACCAGATGGGGTGGTTTACCACTTCTTTTTATGAATACATTTGATGTTCGCTCCTTAGGAGATATTAACTCAAAAACTTTTCAGCTTTGCCAAGAAGTTATGAAGGGACTTGAGGCGATCGCCCATAAGGAAAAATACGTTTTGTTCACTGGTGAAACAGCGGAAATCGGTCTTTGTGTAGGTTCGGAAAATCCGGACGCTAAGCTGATGTTTAATTGGTGCGGCAATATGATTGGCGTTTACCATCCGCAGAAAATGATTTTGGGCAATACTCTGAAGCCGGGTCAAATTATTATAGCTCTACGGGATTATCTTCGCTGCAATGGCTTTAGCTCTGTCAGAAAAGCCTTAAGCATAAAATATGGTCCTGATTGGTGGAATAACCCTGAGGCGAGCGAGGATATTTTAGCCTGCTCTTCGCCGTCGGTTCTTTATGACCGGATGCTCAACGTCGCACACGGGTGGTTTGACGCGAATCCTATGAAACCCAGGTTTAATATGCATTTGATTGTGCATTTGTCTGGCGGAGCGTTTGAATCAAAGCTTGGTAATGATTTGCTCAGGCCACTTGGGTTGTCGGCAGAGCTTACCGATCTTTTTCAGCCACCTGAAATTATGGTTAAATGCGCTAAGTGGCGAGGCATGAAAGCAAAAGATTGCTATAAGACCTGGAACGGGGGCCAAGGGGCAATCGTGGTTGTTGATCCGGAAGAGGCAGATGATTTTATTTTATTTGCCGAAGAATTTGGCATTGAGGCAAAAAAGGCCGGCAGGATTACGGAAAAAAAAGACTATACAGTATCAATAGTCTCGAAATTTGGTAAGAGAGAAACATTTTATTATAAATAACAAATTTTATTATAAATAACAAAAAATAGTCAACAAAGTCTGCCGATGTTAAAAACAAGATTGGCAGACTTTTTTATTTACCAAAATTTTTGACTTTTAAATCTTTTTTATCTATAATTTTAATATTAAAAAATAAATTTTAAAATTTAGAATAATTTTTTCTTTTAAATTTTTATTATTTTTATGAAAATTGGAATTTCCGGCAATGCGGGTAGTTTTTCAGAAGAAGCAGCTGTATATTATTGCCAAAAACACAATATAAAAAAATACAAAATTATTTATTTAATAACAGTTGATAAAACTTTGTCTTTTTTAATTAAAAATAAAATTGATAAAGCAATTTTCCCAATTGAGAATTCCAATGGAGGGATTGTTTATGAGGCAGTTTATGCTATGGCAAAATATACTTTTAAAATTGAAAATATGTTTGAAATTGATATTCGCCATTGTCTTTTATCTTTGCCTCATAAAAATTTAAAAGATATTAAAAAAATTGTTTCTCACCCCCAAGCGCTTAAACAATGTAAAATGTATTTAAAAATGAAATGGCCAAAAGCGAAAGTTGTAGAATGGTCTGATACAGCTCAGGCTGCCAAAGATTTAAAAAATAAAATAATAAACAAAAATTCTGCTGTTATTGCGCCGATAAAATGTGCCGAATTATACAAATTGCAAATTTTAGAAGAAGGAGTGCAGGATTTAAAATTTAATTTTACGACTTTTATCACGGCAACAAAATAATTTATGTCTTCTAAAAAACCAAAAATTGCTATTATTGGATTTGGTAGATTTGGAAAATTATTAGCAGAAATTTTAGCGTCCTCCTGCCAAATTTTTATTATTAGTCAAAAAAAAATTAAAAATAAAAATTTTCAGCAGATAGATTATCCTGATTTAAAAAATATTGATATCATTATTCCCGCAGTGCCAATTTCTTTTTTAAAAAACATGTTAAAAAAAATAAGTCCCTTTTTAAAAAATGACTCTTTAGTTATGGATGTCTGTTCCGTCAAAGTTTATCCTTGCAAATGGCTGAAAAAATATTTGCCTGAAAACATTGAAATTTTAGGATCTCATCCAATGTTTGGACCTGACAGCGCTAAAAAAGGATTAGCAGGATTGCAAATAATTTTTTGTCCTCTAAGAATCAGCTCTGAAAGATTTAAAGCAGTAAAAAATATTTTTGAAAAACTTGATTTAAAAATAATAGAAATGACGCCAGAAAAACATGACAAACAAAGTGCGGTTAGTTTGGCCTTAGTTCATTTTATTGGTAGAGGATTGGAAAAAATTAAAATAAACAAACAAAAAATTTCTACATTGGGATTTGAAAAGTTGTTGCAAGTCTGCGATAATGTTACTAATGATTCCTGGGAATTATTTTACGATATGAATAATTATAATCCTTACGCTAAAAAAGTTAGAAAGAAATTCATTAAGTCTTTACAAAAAATAAATTTAGAAATAGGATTAAATAATCGCAAAAAAAATATTAATAAAAAAAATAAATTTAAATAGAAAATTTATTATTGATCTTTACAAATTAATATTTAACAAAGCATATTCCATTCAAAATAGATAAAAGGAGAATATAAAAATGATAAGAATATCTAAAAAGGCAAAATCATTGAAGCCCTCTCATCTGAACAATTTTTTTGCTAAGACAAAGAAAATGAGAGCAAATGGAAAAGATATAATTTCTTTGGGCGTTGGCGAGCCTTATCAGGACACAGCCTTTTTTATCAGTGAAGGAGGAATTTCCGCTATCCAAGAGGGGTATACCAAATATACTCCAGCAAACGGAGACCCTAGATTGAAAGAAGCAATTAAAAAATCTCTTGCCCTTGAAGGATTTAATTATGACACAAAGTCAATTATTGTCTCAGCTGGAGCCAAGCCGATTATTTTCGCTTTACTTAATATTTTAATAGAAGGAAAAGATGAAATAATTATTCCAGCTCCTTATTATCCGCCTTTTGCCACTATGATTAATTTTTTAGGAGGTAAAATTATTGCCATAGATACCACGCCGGATAATTTTCAGCTAAAGGCTGAAACTATTGAAAATCTGATTACTCAAAAAAATATCGCGCCCAAAGGGTTAATTTTAAATTCCCCAAATAATCCAACAGGAGCGGTTTACGGTAGGGGCGACTTGCTGAAAATTTCCGAGCTGGCGCGAAAATATGATTTTTGGGTAATATCAGATGAATGTTATCAAAAATTTGTCTACGAAGGCGATTTTATTTCCATTGCTTCTCTGCCAAATATGTCTGAACGTTCCATCATAATCAGAAGCTTTAGCAAAAGCTATGCCATGACTGGCTGGCGCGTCGGATATGCCGCAGGTCCTAAAAAAATTATGAAAAAACTTGATATATATGCAGGAAATTTTTTAGGATGTGCTTCATCTATTTCTCAAAAAGCGGCTATATCGGCCTTGAATGGTCCTGATGTTAAATTTGTTAATAATTTTTTGCCAAGTAGAAAAATTTTAATCTCTTGGCTTGGAAAAAACAATATTCCTTTTGGAAAACCGCAAGGCGCTTTTTACATATTCGCCGATTTTTCCAAATTTTTATCCAAAAAAATTAAAGACTCTGTCGCTTTGGCAGATTTTATTTTTAAAAAAGCAGAAGTAACGGTAATCCCAGGGATATCTTTTGGCCCACAATATGATAATTATTTGCGTTTATCTTACTGTGTTCGTCAGAGTGTAATGAAATACGCTCTTCAAAAAATAGAAAAAATTTTAATCTAATTAAAATAAAAATTAGAATAAACTTGGCCCTATGGTCAAGTTTTTTATTCAGGGGCTAATGATGAGAGAGTTTTCGTCACGAAATTTTTAGATTTCTGCCTCGCCGGCAGACAAGTTGAGACAAATTTTTTAAATAATTTTTTTAGCCTACCCTAAGGTAAGGTAAAAAAATTTGAAGAAAATTTGACCAAAAGATGAAAATTGC
>JAACEG010000033.1 GCA_011682665.1 Lysobacteraceae bacterium | reverse complement strand
CCCCTCTAACTCCCCCTAAATAGGGGGAGAATCGTGAAAAACAGGTTCCTCCCCTAAATAGGGGAGAATAAAATAATGGATTCCTCCCCTCTTAGGGGAGGTTAGGTGGGGTAAAAAATTATAGTTTCCTCCCCTATATAGGGGAGGTTAGGAGGGGTAAAAAATTAGAAATTCAAAATTAGAAATTTAAAATTGAATAAAGATATTTTGAGTTTAATTTTTTTTTGTGCTATAGTGATATTACTTTTAAATTGAAATTCAATTAATTTTAATTTTATTTTTTTAATTTTTATTTTATGAATATTGATAATTTGTTTAGAGAAACAGTTAAAAAAAATGCTTCTGATCTGCATTTAATCGTTGGTCAGCCACCAATTATTAGAATTAATGGGGCTTTGCGTCCTATACAAGGTGCTAAAACATTAACTCCAAGCAGTATTAAAGAATTAGTTTTTGATATTATTACAGAAAAGCAAAGAGAAAATTTTTTAAAAAATTTAGATTTAGATGTGTCTTATGAAATTAGTAATTTAGCCCGTTTTAGAATTAATCTTTATTTTGAGAAAGGGAATATTGCTTTGGCGGCCAGGGTTATTCCTGGAGTAATCCCTACAATGAAAGACCTAATAATGCCAAATATTGTTTATGATTTAATAAGGAGGGATCATGGATTAATTTTAGTGACCGGTCCTACTGGTTGCGGAAAATCAACTAGTTTAGCTTCTATGATTGAATTTATTAATAATGAAAGATCATTAAGAATTATTACCTTAGAAGATCCTATAGAATTTGTGTTTGAATCTAAAAAAAGTTTAATATCGCAAAGGCAATTGCATACGGACATGTTAAATTTTGAATCTGCTTTAACTCATGTTTTAAGACAAGATCCAAATATTATTGTAGTGGGTGAAATGAGAAATTTAGAAACAATAGCTTCTGCTGTCACTTTAGCTGAAACAGGCCATTTAGTTTTAGCGACTCTCCATACCCATAACGCCTATCAAACCGTTGATAGAATTATTGATATATTTCCGTCCCACCAGCAAAATCAAATTAGGCTTCAATTGTCTATGAGTTTAGCTGGTATTATTTCTCAAAAATTGATTAAACGCATTAAAGGCGGAAGGCTGGCTGTGAGGGAAGTTTTAGTTAACATTCCCGCTGTTGGAAATATGATTAGGGAAAATAAAATAAGTCAAATAGAAACTGTGATTCAAACAAATGCTGAGCAAGGAATGTTTACTATGGATCAAAATTTAATGGAATTATATAGAACAGGAGAAATCTCCTTAGAAACGACCCAAGCAAATATACTAGATGAAGGAATGATTGATAGCCATAAAAGAAAATAAAATTCAAGTCTTTTTGTTTGTTAAACTTTTATAATTTAAAAATAAAAGATTCCTATATTGATAGGAATCTTTTATTTTAGAGTTTTTTAATCGTAGATATTCCTCGACAGCTTGCTGCGGGGACAAATATCCTGAGGACGTATAATATTAGATATAATAAAAATTTTGTGCTGGATACCTCGTCAGCTTGCTGTGAGGTAATTCATTTTATTTTATTTTTTCAATAATTTTATGAAAAATATTTTGATTATTTTCCGCCAAATCAGCTAAAATTTTTCTATCAATTCCAATTTTATTGTTTTTTAGCTGTTTAATAAAAGTTGAATAATTTATTCCGTATTTTCTTACGCCGGCGTTTATTTTAATCTGCCAAAGACTGCGAAAATCTCTTTTCTTTTTTTTGCGATCGCCATAAGAATGCGCGCCAGCCTTTGTGGCGGCTGTTTTGGCAAGTTTTATCAAATTTTTTCTTCCCCATTTAAAACCTTTAGTTTTAGTTAAAATTTTTTTTCTTTTTTGAACATGGGTTGTTCCTCTTTTTATTCTTGGCATATATTAATAATTTTTAATTTTATAATTTTTAATTTTTTACCCCTCCAACCTCCCATAGAAGAGGAGAAATTCATTATTTTTCGTTCTCCCCTTTGTAGGGGAAATCTGTTTTTTCGTTCTCCCCCTTTTAGGGGGAGTTAGAGGGGGTATTATCAATTTTTTACCCCTCCTAACCTCCCCTAAATAGGGGAGGAACCTGTTTCTCACGATTCTCCCTCTTATAAGGGGAGTTAGAGGGGGTATAATTCAACTTCTAATTCCTAATTCCCATTAGTTTTTTTATTGTTTTACAATTTTTTTTATTACTTATTTTTTTATCTCTGCGTTTTTTAGTCGTTGTCTTGCCAGATTCCCTTGAATTAAAATGATCCTGTCCGGCAGAGCGTTTTATAATTTTTCCTTTTTTAGTTATTTTAAAACGTTTTTTACTTGCTTTATGTGTTTTTATTTTCATAAAAATAATAATGCGAATGACGCGAATTATATGCGAATGCTGCGAATATTATTTTTTATTAGCGTCATTCGCATAAATGCGTATTAGCATCATTTTATTGTTTATAATTTATTATTGTTAAGAATCCATTTCCTTTATATTTAATAGGTTCTTCTATAACCAAATTTTGACCAGTAGTTTCTTCTTCTATTTTTTTTATAAAATTTTTAATTATATCTATAGCGATTTCTTTATGTTGTTTTTCTCTGCCTCTTAAATTTAATTCTATTTTAACTTTATTATTATCATTTAAAAATTTTTTCGCCTGATCTTTTCTAAAGTTTATATCATGTTTTCCTATTCTTAAAGAAAGCTTTATACCCTTTGTTTCCGCTTTTTTTTGTCTGGCGTTTTGTTTCTTTGCCTGCTTTTGCTTTTGGTATTGTAATTTTCCATAATCCATTATTTTTGCTGTTGGTGGAGTTTCTTTCGGGGAAATTTCTATTAATGATAATTCTTTTTCTTTCGCCATTTTAATTGCTTCAAAAGTATTTACAATACCTAAAAAATTATTATTATTATCAATAAGTTTTACCTGGGGACTGGTAATTTGTTCATTTATTTTGTAAAATATTTTTTTTAACTGATGTCGTTTAGATTTTCTTCTTGAATAACGCATGGTTTTTTAATTTTTGATTAATTATTCAATTCTTAAATTATTTTTTTTGTTTGAAAATTAAATCATTGAAAATTTATTGAAAATTGAAAATTAAAAATTGTATATGTGGTGGAGATGAGGGGGTTCGCACCCCTGTCTGAAAAATTTTTAAAAAATAGTTATACAAATTTAGTTTATTTTATATTTCAATTATGTTTTATAAATAAACAAATTGTAACATAATCTTATCCCTGCTTTGTTTAGATAATATATTTTGGGAAGAATATATTATCAATTCTGCATTTATAACACCGGGATTCGCTCAAGCAGAAGTCAAGCGAGCCGATGCCAGTTGTTGCTAAGCAACTACTGGAGAAAAACTAGAAACTGTGAAAGCTCGCGCTAACGCAGATTTAGTTTTTTGTACAAATGATTTTGCACTTAACTTTTTTAATTGTTTTTAACGAGACAATTATACTCGATTTGCTATTTTTAAAAGGTTTTTTCATCAAAAGCTATACATCCCCTTACGAGAATTTTCAATTTTTTGCCCCTCTTAACCTTCCCTAAAAGGGGAGGAACTTATTTTTCACGATTCTCCCCCTACATTAGGGGGAGTTAGAGGGGGTATAGTTTGAAAATTGAAAATTAAATCATTGATTGAAAATTTCAGCCTATTAGATAAATTATCTATACAGGGTAAAAATTAGAAATTGAAAATTATAGTTATCTAAATGATTTCATTTTTTCTCTTATTTTTCTATCAAGATCTCTTTTTTTAATTGCTTCACGTTTTTCATATTTTTTTTTCCCTTTAACTAAACATATTTCAATCTTTATCAAATTATTTTTAGTATACACCGAAATAGGTGTGATTGTCAAGCCTTTTGTTTCTAATTTTCCTTTTAATCTTAATATTTCTTTTTTACGTAAAAGTATTTTTCTTTTTTGTTGTGGGTCATAATCTTTTTGCGTTTTTGTTGCGGCTTTATATGGACTAATTCGCGCATTCGCTAAAAACGGCTCATTATTTAAAAAAGTTATATAACTACCTTTTAAATTGATTTGTCCTTGCTTTGCTGATTTTACTTCCGCGCCAGTTAAAACAATCCCGGCTTCAAATTTTTCCAGAATTTCATAATCAAATAATACTTTTTTGTTTTTTGATAGAATCGGCATAAAATTTTTTAAGTACCTTGAATTATGAGACTTTATTACAAGCTTCGCCTCCGCCATCCGCTTTGCCAGCCGGCAGGCATTTTACTTTGCTTTATTTCTCGCAATGACAATAAGGTCTATGTATTTCGTAATTCATAGTAAATATATAATATTTTAATATTTAAAGATATTTTATCATATAATTTAATATTTTCAATGTTTTACAATGTTTTATTAAGATTAATTTTAGGTTAGCAGAAATTTTTATAATATCTAATACAGAGGTTTCTACTAACAAAATTATTAGCTTGATTATAAATTTTTTGGAATGATGCTATACTTGAAATATATAATAGAGAAAGGACTTATAGATAATTTAAGCGGTACAAAAATTTTTAAATTTTTTGCGCAAATAAAGTTTTATAGAAAGTAGATTATTTTTTATAAAAAAGTAAATGTTATTTTATTTAATAAACAATTATTGTATAATATAAAATGAAATTTGTAATTTTGATTTAAAAAATTTAGTTTTGTTTTTTTGTTATCTTATAAAAAGATTAAATGGAACAATAAAAAAATTTTATGAAGCAAACTAAAATCTTGGGAGTAAAAATTGATAATATTAGCAAAAGAGAAGTTATGAATAAATTGATTGAATATATAAACTCTGATAAACAACATTATTTTACAACTGTCAACCCAGAGTTTTTAATAATGGCGCAAAAAGATGAAGAATTTTTTAATATTTTAAATAAAGCTGATTTATCTTTAGCAGATGGATTTGGGATAATTCTTGCTTCTTTTTTTTATAGACCAATAATTAGAGCTCGGATTTGCGGATCAGATTTGATAAAGGATATTTTGAATTATGCGTTACAAAATAATCAAAAAATTTTTATTTTGATTTGGGATAAAGGATTGTCAGATAAGCAGGAAATATCTTTTCAATTAAATAAAAAATATCCGAATTTAAAATTTATAATTCAAAAAACGCAACGTAATTCTCCTATTATAAATTTTGAAAAAGTCAATAATTTTAATCCCAAAATAATGTTAATTGCTTTTGGCGCTCCTTATCAGGAAAAGTTTATTAGTAGAAATTTATCAAAAATTCCATCTGTTAAATTAGCTTTAGGCATTGGCGGAGCCTTTGATTTTTTGACTAAAAAAACAAGACGCGCTCCTAAATTCATAAGAGCTGTAGGGATGGAGTGGTTTTGGCGTTTAATAAAACATCCTGTAAGAAAACCAGTAAATAAATTTGAGAGATCTAAACGTATTTTTAACTCAGTATTTTTATTTTTGGGGCTTGTTTTAAAAGAAAAGTTTATCAATCCTTTTTTTTATCGTAAAAATGTTGCTTGTTTTTTATATAAAAAAAAGGATAATAAAGTTAAAATTTTTTTAGCTGAAAGAAAAGACGAGCAAGATCATTGGCAGATTCCACAAGGAGGAACTGATAATGAAAATTTAAAAACAGCCGGGTTTCGTGAATTAAAAGAAGAAATAGGAACGGACAAATTCAAAATTAAAGCTGTTTTTAAAAATGTTTATAAATATAAATTTAATAAAAAAATTAAAAAATATTTTGTTAAAAATTATAAAGGGCAAAAGCAGGGGCTTATTTTTGCTGAGTTCAAAGGAGAAGATAGGGATATAAATATTTCTAAATATGAATTTTCTCATTGGAAATGGGTTAATATTGACGAAGTATTAGAGCAAGTTCATCCCATTAGAAAACAAGCTATGCAAAAATTTTTAAATATATTCAGATTATTTAATAAGCGGAAATTTTAAAACGAGCGAAAATGTAGG
>JAACEG010000032.1 GCA_011682665.1 Lysobacteraceae bacterium | reverse complement strand
CCCTGTCATTGCGAGCGAAGCGAAGCAATCCCATGAATATTATCGTCAATTCTCGGGATTGCTTCGTCGTTCCTCCTCGCAATGACAGAACTTTCATCGAGATTGCTTCGTCGTTTCGCTCTCCGAAGGAGTCCGTATGACTCTTCGGAGTCCATCGGACCTCGCAATGACATTTGGTAATTCAAGGTAATTTGCGATTTAAAATGAAAAATTCATAGTTTTAAAAAGATAATACTTTTTAAATTGTTTTATGTCCTGCAAAACTTTCTAATTGCCTTTGAGTTATGATTCGACGCCGTTGTTTTGTGTAATCAAGAGTAGATTTTTGTATAAAATCATCTATTTTTGTGTTGGCATGTTCCATAGCAACAGTCCTTGCGGAAAATTCCGACAACTTTGTTTCCATCATAATTTTATAAAAGAATAGTTCCACATATTTTTGCAAAAGATTATTAAAAATCTTTTTTTTTGATGGTTCAAAAATCGGCAATCCATCTTTATTCTTTTCTTCTGTTGTTTCAAATTCAAAAGGAAGCAAGGAAGAAAGTTTGGCTTCTTGTTCAGCTAAAGAGACAAAATGTGGATATAAAATATCTATTTTCAAAAGTTTTTTTTGCTTGAACTCATTAAAAATATAATTGGTAATATATTCAGTCTCTTCTTTCTGAGGAATATCAGATAAGCCGGCAAATGATTTTGTGATATGGATAAGTTCTTCATCAAGATAATTTTTGCCTTTTACTCCGATTACAATAATAGATTGATATTGCTTACGTTTCTCTATAAAAGTCGTGATAATTTTATGCCATAATCCTCCGTCTAATCCTTTATTTCCAGTAACAATAATGAGTTCTTTATTGCCATTATTCCTTTTTTTTAAAAGGGGGTGATCCTTTTTTTGATAAAATATAGACAGCCAAGCTAATACTTTTTCAATTTCAGAGGCGTAGACATTAAGATTAAATGTTTCTTGCTTTAAAAAATGAATTGAAGAAGCAGCAATTTTTTCTACTGTTTTTACAGTTTCTGAGACATCTTTAAAACCTTCTATTTGATCTTTATATTTTATATAAGATTTCATATTATTTGTTAACAAAATTTTTTTTAAAAGCGTTAATAATTTTTTGAATTTCTATTTTTATTTTTTTATCAAATATCCCTTTTTTAATTTTTTGTAATATATTAGAGTGACGATTTTTTATTAATCCTAATAAAAGCATCTCAAAATTGCTCCATTTATTTTTTTCAAGATCATCAAACAGTCCTTTTTCTACCGCATAAAATAAGATTGCTTGTTCTGGCCAGGTAATATTGGTATGTTTTTCTTGTTTTAAAAGCTCTAAGATTAGGCCTCCTTGATGAATCTTTTTTTGAGCTTTAGCACTTATTACAGTCTCAAGTTGAGATAATTTTTGGAGCTCTTTATATTGCGATAAGACTAAACGAATACTTCCAACTGTTTCTTTAAGTACTTTGGGCTGGGCTTGCGATCCTACACGAGAAACAGATAGTCCAATATTCACTGCTGGCAAAAATCTTTTTTGAAAAAGTCCTCGTTCTAGATAAATTTGCCCATCTGTGATAGAGATAATATTTGTTGGAATAAAAGATGTAATATCTCCTTCTTGTGTTTCTATGATAGGCAAAGCGGTAAGGGAACCGCCTCCTTTTTTTTTTGATAATTTTGCCGCTCGTTCTAAAAGTTTAGCATGTAATGAAAAAATATCACCTGGATAAGCTTCTCTTCCTGGGGCGCGTTCCAGTAAAAGTGAAATATCTCGGTATACTTTAGCATGCTTTGAAAGATCATCATAAACAATAAGCGCATCTTTGCCGTTATCACGAAAATATTCTCCAATAAGACATCCGACAAAAGGAGCAAGATATTGTTCGGCGAATGAAGCGCCTGCTGGCGCAAAAACGATAGTTGTATATAAAAAAGTGTTATTCTTTTCAAAAAGAGAAACAATTTCTTTAAGTTTTTGTTTTTTTTGTCCACATATTACGTATACACAATAGACTGGGGGATCGGCATACTTTTGATTTAACACCGTATCTATTGCAATTGTGCTTTTTCCAAGCTTTCGATCGCCAATAATAAGCTCTCGCTGACCTCTGCCTAATGGAAGATTGGTATCAATAATCTTTATATTTGTAGAAAGAGGAGTTAAAACAGATTCTCGATCAATAATCGGAGGCGCTTGTCTAAAAATAGAGGTTATTTTTCCCTGGATACTCCCCAATCTATCTTCAGGGACACCTAAGCCGTTGACAATTCTCCCTATAAAGTCACTTGAAAATGGTATTGAGAATGGTTGAAAACTGCGAAAAATTAATTTTTCCAAATCAAAATTTTCATCAAAAAACAAGGCCTCAACAAAATTTTCATCAAAGCCAATAACAATAGCCACAGACGCGCCAGTTTCATCTAAAAGCACTTCATGTAGAAATATATGAGGTAGCCCTTGAATCTTGGCGATTCCTGAAAAAAAAGAAAAAATATGCCCAATTTCTTTATTTTTTTTGGAATGCATTTTATGATTAGACCTTAATGATGATCTATTTGATTTGAGATTTGAAATTGATGGCATTTTATTAAAATTGTTAGTTAGGAGCTACTAATAAGAGGTCTTTCGTCAGTAGTCTTTAAATAAAATAAAAAAATTGGAATATTATTCTTTTATTACTTGGACTATTTTGGATTTTAGATTTTCTTCTATTAGAATTCCGCCTAATTCCAATTGAAATCCGGCGATTAAATCTCGTTTAATATCTTTTTTAATTTTAAATTTTTTAGGCAGAGATTTTTTTTGAAAAATAACTTGTAAATTATTTTTTGAAAAAATATTTGACAGAGATTTTTCTTTTTTTCTTTCTAAAATAATTTGTAAATCATTTTTTTGGTTATTAGTTAAAGGAAGTGATGAATAGATAGAAACAAGAGGCGCTTTTTTTCTGGATTGTTGAAAAATTTGAATAATTTCGTTTTTCCCTATTGAATTTATTTTTTTTATAAAGGGGAGCCAAAAACCATTTTGAATATCTGTTTTAGATTTACTTGAAAATTCTGCTTTAAATAGATCAATAATTCCTGAAAAAATTTTTTTCTTATAGTCTCTAACCATACTTTTTTTATATGTATTTGTTATAGCCTTACTTTGCTTATCAATTTTTTCTAAAAGTTTTTTTTGCTCTTCTAAAAATTTTTCTGTATTTTCTTTTTTTATATTATCTGCAAATATTTTTGCGTTAGCTAACATATTATTTACTTTCTTTTTTATTTCTAATATTTCTTTTTCCTTTTCTTTTTGCCAAATTATCTTTTCTTTTTCAATATTTCCTTCTATTTCTTTTATTTCTTTTGCTTTTGCTTTTTCTTTTTTAAGAGCCGCAATAAAAGGTTTGAAAAATAACCATTTTAAAATGAAAAAAAGAATTAAAAAATTCAAAATTTGTATTAAAAAAATTTTCCAATCAAGCCCCAATGCTCCTAAAAGTTTCATAGAATTATTAAATTAGTTTTCATAGTTACCTTGAATTACGAAATGTCGGAACGACGAAGCAATCCCGAGAATATATCGCCAATTATTGGGATTGCTTCGTCAGTCGCTTCGCTCCTTTCTCGCAAAGACAGCGAAATTTATATATTTCGTAATCCAAGATAGTTATTATTTTTTAAAAATAATTTTTGATGGATTTTTTTATTTATTATAATACATTTTTACCATTTTACAAAAATCAAAATTAGAACTGAAAAAACTAAAGCTTGGAAAAGTCCAATAAAAAATTCTAAAAACATAAACGGGACAGGAATAAAGTAAGGGGAAATAAAGGCTAAAACAAGCAATAGAACTTCACCAGCAAATATATTACCGGTTAAACGAAAAGACAAGGATATTATTCTAGTCATTTCACTTAAATCTTCAAAAAAAATAATAATAAAATGCACGAACTTGTTAATCCCATTGCTTAAAT
Source organism: Lysobacteraceae bacterium (assembly GCA_011682665.1). Lineage (GTDB taxonomy): Bacteria > Patescibacteriota > Patescibacteriia > JAACEG01 > JAACEG01 > JAACEG01. The sequence continues at coordinate 6,414 of JAACEG010000032.1, read as the reverse complement.
AATCTTTGGATTCAGGAAATTTAGAGCTTGTGATTTTAAGCAAAATAATTGAAGTAATAGCCATTGAGAAAGTTGTATTTAGATCAGCGTTGATTGATTTGAAAATAGGAATAGCCCCTTCTTTCGTTTGAATTACAAAAACGCCAATAAAACCAGGAACTAATCCTAACCAATTTGCTGTAGTAATATAAACAAAAAGAGTGGCGATTAAAGGTAAAATTAACCAAGTTAATTTTGGGTTTTCTGTGACGCCGTTTATAAAATTATAAAAAAAATTAACAAATATTTTTGAACCAAGAACTAAATAATTATTTTTTTCTTTTTTAAGAAAGAAAGTGGCTAATCCGGCAAAAAAAATAAGCGTAATCATTGTAACCCAGGTAGCTAAGACGGTATTTGTTAAATAGAAATTATGGCCTATTTGAATAATTTTATCCGCTGAAAGACTAATATGAAGCATAAAATTTATTCTTATGATAAATTTGATTTTAGATAATACTAAATATTAATATTACCTAAGCCTGATATATAGACATTGATAAACCAAGGCAAAACAAAAATTAGAGCAATTAAAGGCAAAACAAAAGTTACTAATGAAATAATAAAAACAACTAAAAAATATTTGCGGGTTTTTTCAGCTGATACATAAATTTTTTCAAGTAGCTTATCTTGCGCGTCAAAACGTTTTTTTATTTCTTCTTCCATAGATAACAATATATATTATTATACTTTATTAAAAGTTTATTCAAAAATAACCCAAAGTTTAGTTATATAATATATATATATGATTTTTTAGCAATGCTAAGCTAAGCAACGAATTTTAAAATAAGGGCGATTACTAAAGCATAAATAGCAATAGCTTCGGCAAATGCGATAGCAATAATCATAGCAATTTGAATTCTATCAGAATTTTCTGGATTGCGCGCCATGCCTATTAAAGCCGCGGTGCCAATCATACCGATTGCTAAAGCTGGCGCAATACTACCTATGGCCATAGTAAAGGCTGATGGATCTTGAATCATAGTTTTATATTTTTTAAATTATAAATATTAATTTTATATTTTTATTTTTGATAATTAATTTTTATTTTTTTCTTTTTTAATTATAGGGATAAGTAAACTATACACTCCATAGATAGTAATAAGAGCGCCAACAAGAAAGCCAAAAATAAGAAAGAGCGGCTGAGTATTTAAGAATTTATCTCCTAAAAATCCTATGAACATAAAGCCACCGACAGGAACGATAATAAAAAAGCCCAACTGCCAAGCGAAAGATAAGGCATAAAATATTTTAAAACTATTTTTTGAAGGCATTGTTTTGTTTTATTAAAACTATTTTTGAAAGATTGTTAAGGGAAGTTAAGAGAACCTGCTTCATTATGTTTTAATTATCTAAATTAAAATATTTTTTATTTCTAATTGATTATATATCATTATAGCTCATATTGCAATATTAAACAATACATTGAATTAGTCTACTTTATATTGGAAACTAGGTGAGTAATGATAAATTTTACTAATTAAAGAACATTTCAAATTTGTTATTTTTGTTCCAGTAATAAACACCAACAATGATTAAAATATAAATTAACAATATTATTAGAAAATTAATTTTTTCTAAATAAAAATGGCTAAACGGCAAGAAAACAAAAAAATTAACTATTTTCAGAAATATATTTAAAATTGCCCAAACTATCCACCCAGCAATAATGGCTAATTTTATTGAGACAAATCCTAAAAATATTAATATTATTCCTAAGGAAAGAATAATCGGTAAAAGAGGAACGGCTATTAAATTAACAGGTAGAGAGAGAAACGGAATATTGCCAAAATGATAAACCGCAAGTGGCAAGGTCATTGTTTGGGCTGACAAGGTGATAATCAAGATTTTTTTTAGTTCATAAAAATCAGGAATATTTTTAAACCATTTCTTAAAAATTGGCGACAAATAAATAATGCCTAAAATAGCTAAAAAGGATAATTGGAATCCAACATCTCCGAATAAAAATAAAGGATTGATGATAAGAAGAAAACTAGCCGTGAGTGATAAAACAGTAATTAAATTATTAGTTCTTCCTAAATATTGCGCCCACATAATTAAACTAATCATAATTCCGGCTCGGAAGGCCGAAGCAGGGAAGCCAATCATTATAATAAAGAGCCATAAGAAAACAATTGTTATGTAAAATGCTTTTTGTCTCCATATTCCAAAAGAAATTAAAATATATAATAAAATAAAACTAATAATAGCAAGATGCATCCCAGAAATAGCGACAATATGACTAATCCCAACTTGCGAGAATTTTGCGCGCCAATCAGCCGGAATCTCTTTTTTATATCCCAAAATAATAGCGGAAAGTATTTCTGACTCTGGATCTGGCAAAGCTCTTGTAATGATGCTTTTACTTTTTTGTTTAAATCGTAAAATTTTAGCATAAAATTTATTTCCATTATTTTGCGATTGTAAAGTAATTTCGGGATAATAACAAATAAATTTTATTTTATTTTTTGTTAGATATTTTCCATAAGAACTATTTTTATCTATTAATTTTGGTTGGCATTTTATTTTAATTTCATCGCCATAAAAATATTGGGGATAATAATTTGTTTTTAACAATATTTTATCTTTTGATAGATTATCTTTAACAATCAACTCAGAATATTTTTCCCTGGTTTCAGGCTCTTCTGTTATTAGTCCATTTAAAATCACTTTTTTTTGTTTATGAAAGCTTGTCTCTTTTGATATAGCTAAATCATAACGCAATGCTCCGAATAAAAAACAAATAAAAAAAATAATTAAATAGTATAAAGATAATTTCTTTTTATTCAGTAGCTTCCGGAATACTCTGTAGCTTTGTTGCAACGGTGAATGGTTCAAAATAATTTTTCTGTTAGCTTTAATATATAGAGAGGCGCTGGATTTATTTAAAAAAAGAATAACAACGAATATAATTAATAAAAAATAAGCCTCAAAAAGAGGCAATTTTATTAGATTAGCAGTTCCAACGCCAAGAATAAAAAAAAATGAAGATAAAAGCAATATTTTTGATCTATTCATAAGTTATATTATCCAATCGATTCAATAATAAAATTAAAAAAATAAAATATTATAATTTTATAGCCTTTAAAATTTTCAATTTTCAATTTTCAATTTCTAATCAATTTTCGATTTCCAATTCTTAATTCTTAATTCTTAATTCTTAATTCAAAATTCTTTAAATTTTATTCAGCTAAAACCATTAAAATCGTTAATAAATTGACTAACGCATATAAGTCATTATCCATATCTATTTTTTGTCAAAACACTTGAAACTATTCCAAGCATTATAAAAGTTATTATTAAAGAGCTTCCTCCATAGCTTAAAAGAGGCAGGGGAATTCCTATAACAGGAGCCATTCCTATATTCATAGCAATATTTAAAAATATTTGTGAAATAAAATATATTAAGATGCCAATTATTAAAAAGATTCCAAAGTCATCATAAACTGTTTTCAATTTTTTAATTATTATATAAAAGAATAGTCCATAAAAAAATAATATTAAAGTTATGCCTAAAAATCCAAGGGACTCTGCTAAACTTGAAAGAATAAAATCAGTGTGCGCTTCTGGCAAAAAATTAAGTTGGCTTTGCGTGCCAAAAGAAAATCCTCTTCCAAAAATTTGTCCGCTACCAATGGCTATTTTTGATTGTATTACATTGTAGCCTGTTTTGAGCGGATCAGAAGAGGGGTTTAGAAAAGTCAAAATTCGCGCTTTCTGATATTCTTGAAGCCCAAAAAACCAAGCAAAAATAAAAATAGTGATTAAGGATAATGAAATAAAAAACAAATGTTTTTTTTTAATTCCACTTACTAAAAGCATTCCAAACCATAAAATAAATAAAATAATTGCCGATCCTAAATCAGGCTGACGCATTACTAATATAAGAGAAGGGGCAAGTAATATTCCGCTTAAAGTAATAAACTGAATTGTTTTTATTTCATAGGCTTTAATAGAAAAAAAACGGGATAAGACTATAATTAAAGCAATTTTAGATATTTCAACCGGTTGAAATTGAAAGTTTCCGATCACAAACCAACCTTGTGTCCCATGAATAGATTTTCCAAAAAATAAAACAGCTGTTAATAAAAATAAAGAAAACAAGTAAATCCAATAACTGTAAGTTTTGAAAATTTTATAATCAATGGCATTAAAAACAAAAAAAAGCAAGATGCCTAATCCTACAAAAGCTAATTGTTTTTTGAAGAAGAAAAGATTATTTTCATTACCTAAATCAAGTGAATAAAGAATAAGAAGGCTAAATGAAATTAAAATAAGGGTTATTGTTAATAACCCCCAATTAAAACGATATAAATTTTTTGTTGAAAAAGATAACATTTGGTCAAAGTTATTTTGGAAATCCAATAATATTGTCTTTTTTCATAACAATATCGTTATCTAATATATTGATTTCGGGAATAATAATAATTTTATCAGGGCTGGGGATAGAGGTATGCCATCTTATTTCTATTTTTTTTTGTTCTTTTGATAAAATATCATTAGCTAAAAAATAATTTATACTAGTTATACTGGGACCATTATAAGTAGCAATATAAAAACCAACTTCATAATAATCAAAAGGCGCGTTATTTTTAAATTCAAAATTAATAGCGTTTATCTCATCGTCATTTTTGATTCCTAAAAGATGAGCATTTAAAAATTTAGCATTTTTAATTTTAAAATTAATATATTTTTTTATTTTATCCGCAAATTTTTTTTCATCAGCTTTTTTAATTCTTCTCCATTGTACATTGGAAATTACCAATTTTGGCTTAAAAATTTTTTGTTCACTTTTAATGTTAAAATTTGCCACATACTTTTTTTCACCTGGCAAGATAAAAGTTTTTTTTGGTTTGGTTTTTAAATCATTATATATAAAATAATATTCTACTTCTTTTGCTACCCATTTTATTTTGTTTGGATTTTGCACTTTTGCGACAAAATTATATTTATTATCATTTAAAGCGATTGCATCAACTTCTGTAGTCCGTATATTTTCAGGCTTATTTTTTCTTTTATATGTTTTATAATCAATATTATTAGATATAATTTGCGACATTGTTTTATCAAAAGTGACTTTATCAGATGAATAAAATTGTGTTAATTTTACAGCAGAAAAACTGACTAAAGAAGCATCTATCAAAATTAAAATAATTAAAGATAATTTTTTTACAAAAATTTTATAACTAACAATCCAATAGGCTATTTTTAATTTTAGATTTTCTAATTTGAGCATAATGATTTAAAAAATAAACAAAAGATTTTTAAAATTCAACTTTTAAATCATTATAACAAAAAAATAGTTTTTTTCATAATCAATTGTAGTCTGTAGGGGAGTTATCCCTCTCTTTTTAGGAGGTCACCTTAAGGGGCGTTGTCCATTAGGGTGAAAAATCTGATGTCCTAATTTAATTGTAGCCCCAAGGGGAATTGAACCCCTGTTTTCAGGATGAAAACCTGATGTCCTAACCACTAGACGATAGGGCCAAAATAAAAAGATAGATAAACACTTTTTTTGTTTATTCAATAACTTTATATTATTATAGAGCAAACATATTGTCAATATAAAAAAATAGCCGCGGTTTCCTTAATTGTGTTTGGAAATCGCGACGAAACTTGTTTTTAGGTGATTATATCCTCCTGAGAAAAGCTCTTCGGACAAGAGCTTTACTCACTTTTATTAGTTTAATCTCTTCGTTTTTAACGGAAAGAAAATGATCTGGAAATAAGGGAAGTGATTTTTCTCCAACTTTTTTTCCTTTTTCATCTTTTTCCCATCTTTTTATTCGTTTGCCTTTCGGCGAAATAAGAGGAATCCTAACCTCCATATTAATGCTCACAAAATTTTTTCCTTTCTTATAAAAAGGATTAAGATAGCCTCTCACTCTCCATAATGCTTGTCGACAAATTTTGTCCAATTCCGAATGGACGATATCCGAATATTTTAAAAATTCTTCAGACGGCTCAGCGCATTCATGGCGGGAAAAAACAAATCTTACCATATGGTATTTGCTATTATTTGCATTAGCATTAATACGCTCTTGGGAGATGGCATCCACCAGTTCATACCCGGCTTCCCTTAATTGTTTTGGAAACAATAGTAACGAAGTATTCGGAGTTGGGATTATAACTTGAACCCCGCTTGCTATTTTTTTTCGCGCAACTCGCTCCTCCTGCTTTTCCGAATTAATTTTTTTTATAATTTTCGGCGTTACTTTGCAGTTTGAAAAATTAAACTGCAACGTCAGCAAAGGAATAGACTCATCCAACTTGATTATTTCCATTATAAAATCCTCCCAGCTATTTTTGGTTAGGTTGTAAAAAGAACAAGGTTTATTTACGAAATTATTTTATCTTAACAGAAAATTAAAGCAA
>JAACEG010000001.1 GCA_011682665.1 Lysobacteraceae bacterium | reverse complement strand
TTTTTTACCTTACCTTAGGGTAGGCTAAAAAAATTATTTAAAAAATTTGTCTCAAAATCTAAAAATTTCGTTACGAAAACGCTCTCGTTACCAGCCCCTAAATAAAGAAAATATAAAAGCAGAATATTTAAAATATCCACTATATAATTTAGAACCGTCTGGACAAATTTTAAATAATTTTTTGCGGCAAGGAAATAGTTATAATCTTAGCCCAAGAGAGGCGCAGATTATTTATGTTTTAAACAGAACCCAATTTGAACCGATTTTAAAAAAGAAATTAGAACAAGGAATTAATATAATCGCTGAAGATTATGTTGGAACGGGGATTGCTTGGGGTATTGGCGTAGGCGTAGAGCAAAAATTTTTAGAAAAAATAAATTTGCATCTTTTAAAAGAAGATTTATCAATATTATTTGATGGAAAAAGATTTAATAAGGCTATTGAAAAAAATCATAAATATGAGATTGATAAAAAATTAGTTAAAAAAGTTCGCAAGATACATTTGAAGCTTAGAAAAAAATATGGTTGGAAAAAAATAAACGCTAACTTAAGCGTTGAAAAGATTAATGAAATTTTGTGGAACAAAATTAGAAAATTGTTGAATTAATAGTTTTAGAATAATTTTACTTAAATTTAGATTTTTTCTTTTTCCATTCAATTATTTTTTTATGATTTCCTGAAAGCAAAATTTTTGGAACTTTATATTTTTTGTTATTTATTTTGAAAATTTCCGGGCGTGTATATTGCGGATATTCAATAAAAGATTTGTTTGATTTTAACGTAGAAGAGAAGGTCTCTTCTATTAAAGATTTTTTATTTCCTAAAACATTGGGAATTAATCTTGAAACTGTTTCAATAATACTTATGGCGGCAATTTCTCCTCCATTTAATATGAAAGGACCGAGAGAAATTTTTTCATCAACAAGTTTTTCAACTCTGGCGTCAATCCCTTCATAGCGTCCGCAAATAAAAACAAGTTCATCTAATTTAGAATATTTTTTTGCTATTTTTTGATTAAATTGTTTTCCCGCTGGCGTTAATAAAATAATTTTTCTTTTTTTATTATTTTTTTTCTTTAAAGATCGCAAAGCTTTATAAATCGGTTCAATTTTCATTACCATCCCGGGACCTCCGCCATAAGGAGGATTATCAACAGTTTTATGTTTATCGTTGGTAAAATCTCTAATATTAATAATGTTGATATTAATAATTTTTTTATCCTGTGCTTTTTTTAAAATAGATTCTGAAAAATAAGAATTAAAAATATTAGGAAAAATTGTAAGAATATTAAATTTCATATTATATTATAAGTTCATTATAATTTTAACAAAAAAACCGCTATTTTACAATAGCGGTTTTTTTTATAAATCTAAATTTAGATTTTTAAATCATCAACCATATCTTCCTCAACATTTGTTTCTGACTTCTCTTCTTTTTTCGGAGTTGAGCGTCTTCCGCCTTCTGGTTCCTCAATTTTTAAGTTGATTCTTGCATTTGCTTTCGCGCCGATGATTTTAAGCAATGTTCGAAGAGCGCGGGCTGTTTGTCCTTGTCTTCCAACAACAAATCCCATATCTTCTGGGTTGATTTTAAGAGTTAAAAGAACTCCCATTTCATCTACTGTTCTTACAGTTTTTACATCATCAGGATGTGATACGATAGCTCTTACAATATATTCTATGAATTCTTGATCATGTGTTTTATCTGCCATATTATTTCTTTTTAGTAGTTTAATAAATATTCTATTTTAACCAGTCCGACCTTTTTACATTAACTGGTATACTTGTTAATATAATTATTATATAAATAATAGCATACAAAAAATAAATTGTCAATTGAATGCATAATTTGTCAATAGATTGTATTAAATGTAAATATATGATAATATATAATTGAATTTAATTATTGTTAGTTTGATAAAGCTTTAATTATTATGTAGGGGCTGGTGACGAGAGCCGTTTCTACTGCAATTTTCATCTTTTGGTCAAATTTTCTTCAAATTTTTTTACCTTACCTTAGGGTAGTCTAAAAAAATTATTTAAAAAATTTGTCTCAAAATCTAAAAATTTCGTTACGAAAACGCTCTCATCACCAGCCCCTATGTAATTTTTTAAAAAAATAAAAAGTTCAGTAGAATTAAAGAATTAAAAAATATTTAATTATGAGAAAAACAGACATTTTAATTATTGGCGGAGGTCCGGCGGGATTAGTTGCGGCGATAACAGCCAGAAAAAATAATCCTGATAAAAAAATAATTTTAGCAAGAGAGGATAAAAAATGTGTTATTCCTTGCGGACTGCCATATATTTTTAATCGCTTAAAAGCAGTTGAAAAAGATATAACGTCAGATAAGATATATCAAATAAACAAAATTGATCTAATAATTGGTCAAATAATAAAAATTGAAACAGGCAATAAAAAAGTAATTTTAAAAAATAATAAAGGAATAAACTATGATAAATTAATTTTAGCCACTGGATCAAGCCCCGCAATTATTCCTATTAGAGGCATAGAATTGGATGGTGTTTATCAAATTAGAAAAGATATTGGCTATTTAAAAAATTTGCGAAATAAAATTATTAAAGCAAAAAATATTGTTATTATTGGAGGGGGATTTATCGGCGTGGAATTAGCCGAAGAATTAAGCGCGCTGAAAAACAAAAATATTAGCATAGTGGAAATTTTAGATCATTGTTTAATCGCTAATTTTGATAAAAAATTCGCGCTTGCTGGAGAAGAAAGGATTGTAGGGAAAGGGGTAAAACTCTATCTTAAAACAGCGGTGGAAGAAATAATTGGAAAAGATAAAGTAGAAAAAGTAAAACTTAATAATGGAAAAAAAATTACAGCTGATTTGGTAATTATGGCGGTTGGAGCACGGCCTAACATTAATTTAGCTGAAAAAGCTAAAATTAAAACAGCTAAAAAAGGAGGAATTTTAGTAAACAAATTTATGCAAACAAATATCCCTGATATTTTCGCTATTGGTGATTGCGCGGAAACAAAAAATTTTTTTACTAAAAAAAATAATTTAATAATGCTTGCTTCTGTCGCTTGTTATGAAGCGCGGATTGCTGGAGCTAATTTATATCATAAAACAATAAAAAATAATGGAACGGTGGCTGCCTTTTCCACTTTTCTTAATGGATTAGTTTTAGGATCAGTAGGATTAAATGAAAGAGAAGCAAATAAAGGAAAAATAAAAATAGTTATTGGGCAAAGCGCAACGCCTAATCATCATCCTGGAACTTTGCCAAATACAGAAATGATTAGAATAAAACTTATTTTTAGCCAATCATCTAAAACATTATTAGGCGGACAAATCGTCGGTCCGGAAAGCGTTGCAGAAATGATTAATTTAATTGCTGTCGCAATTCAACAAAGAATGACCGCTCAAGAATTGGCTAATTTACAAGTCGCGACACATCCGCTTTTAACCGCGGCGCCGACTGTTTATCCAATAATAGAAGCAGCTCAAAAAATTTTAAAAATGTAATATATTATTTTAAATATCAAAAATAAATTTAAAAAATAAAAAATAATTATAATATAAAAATAAAAAATCAAAGGAGGAATAAAAAGCTAATGAAAAACAGAAGAGTGGTTATAACAGGAATGGGGATTATTTCCAGTATCGGTAGCAGTGTCAAAGAGGTTGCCAGTTCGCTTTTTAACGGTAGGTCGGGAATTGTATTTTGTCCTGAGTTTGAAAAGATTGGTATGGGATCGCAGATTGCGGGGAGAATGATAGATCCTTTTATATTTATTGATAAAAAAATAGCAAAATTTATGAGCAAGGGGGCAGGTTTTGCTTATTTATCAATGCGCCAGGCTGTCAAACAGTCTGGCTTAGAAAAAAGTGAAATCAGTAACCCGCGAACAGGAGCAATTATTGGGACTGGAGGAGGATCCCCGGCAGAGGCCATTTTAATGGCTGACATTGTGAGGGGAAAAAGTCTTAAAAAGCTCTCTCCCCGATTTGTTGTTAAAACAATGCCAAGCTCTAGTGTCGCTAATATTAGTACTTTATTCAAAATAAAAGGTATTAGTTTCTCTATTTCTTCTGCCTGCGCCACTAGCGCGCATTGCATTGGAGAAGCTTATGAGAAAATAATTCTAGGAAAACAAGATGTTATGTTTGCCGGCGGAGTTGATGAAGCAGGTTGGAAAATTGCCGCTTCTTTTGACAGAATGAAAGTTCTTTCAAGAAAATATAATAGTGAGCCAGAAAAAGCTTCCTGTCCTTATGATAAAAATCGTGATGGGTTTGTAATTGCAGGAGGCGGTGGGGTTATTGTTCTTGAAGAATTAGAGCATGCTCTTAATCGTGGCGCTAAAATTTTAGCAGAAGTTGTTGGTTATGGAGCGACTTCTGATGGGGTTGATATGACTCGTCCGTCCAGAGATGGAGAAGCAAGATGTATGTGGCAAGCGCTGGAAACAGCTAATATGCGTCCTATTGATATAGATTACATCAACGCCCACGGAACTAGCACACCCGTCGGGGATATAGTTGAGCTGGAATCCATAAAAGAAGTATTTAAGGAAAATATCCCTTGGATAAGTTCAACGAAATCTTTAACAGGCCACGGCTTAGGTGCTGCCGGAGTTCACGAGATTATTTACTCAGTCATTATGATGTGGGAAGGATTTTTAACCGCGTCGCATAATATTGAGACAATTGATCCAGCGGTTGAGGACCTCGGTCCTCTAATTCTAAGAAAACGACAAGATTTCTTTTTTCCTAAGGTTGTCTTGTCAAATAATTTTGGATTTGGCGGATGCAATGCAACGCTTATAATTAAGCGTTATCCGCTTTAGGAAAAAGTATCAATAAAAAGGGAATCAATTTTGATTTCCTTTTATTTTTTTTAATAACTTATTGTATTTGTGTTTTTATCTGTTATAATACTAATAAATTTAAAAGTTTAACGCTGTTTTAATTATGAGATTAAAAAAAACACGGGTTAGAAATGATAATCAATTTGAAATTGATGTAGAAGCCAAAAAAGGATTAGTAATAGTAATTTTATTGGCTTTTATTATTCTTTCTTTTTTAAGTTTTTTCCATTTAGCAGGTCGTTTTGGTTTTGGCTTGGAGAAAATATTAGCAAAGTTTTTTGGCGTTGGATATTTTGTATTTCCATTTTTGTTAGCGGGTATTGTTTATCTTCTTGTGTCGGCGAGGAAAAAAGCGTTAAAAGTTATTCATTATTTAGCAATGACTTTTTTTATTTTAAGTTTTTACGCTTTAATTCAATTAACCCAGCCATTGCCGTTCGGTCCTTTATGGAAAAGTTTAAAGCAGGCGTTTGCAATCGCGTCAGCAGGCAAAGGCGGAGGATACATAGGAATTATTTTAAACTATCCATTGGTTTATTTTTTAGGATTTTGGGGCGGACTGACTATGTTGGCAACTATTTTTATCGGATCTACCTTATTAATCTTTAATATTTCTTTAGATGATTTATTAAGAGGCATTGTTTTTTTAAAAATATTTTTTAAAAGAATAGCAATCTTGTCAGCTCGGCTTAGAAACAAAATATATAATTATTTACAGCAAAAAAAATATAGTAAATATAAAGACAAAAAGCAGATTGATCAAGATGATAATCAGCGCGATGAATGTCGTGATGAATATAATAAAGAAAACGATCCACATTTTATTCAATCCGAAATAAATAATTCAGAAGAAGATTTAAAAGGAGAGCAAGATAAAATAAAGTTTAATAAAAAATATTTTTTGAAGCAAAAAATAGATTTACCGATTGATTTACTACAAAAGAGTAAAGAAAAACCAACGAGCGGAGATATTATTAATAATGCGCATATTATCAAAAAAACCTTAAAAAATTTTGGGATAGAAGTTGAAATGGGGCAAACCAGTGTAGGACCAAGCGTAACACAATATACTCTAAAACCAGCGGAAGGAATTAAGTTATCACAGATTATTACGTTAAATAATGATATTTCTCTATCTTTAGCGGCTCATCCCATTAGAATAGAAGCGCCAATTCCTGGAAAATCTTTAGTTGGCATTGAGGTTCCCAATAAATCAGTCGCTAAGGTTCATATAAGAGACATTATAACTTCTAAAGAATTTAAAAATAGGCTATCAAATTTAATGATAAGTTTAGGAGAAGATGTTTCTGGAAAAATTTGGATGACAGATTTTGCAAAAAATCCACATCTTTTAATCGCTGGATCAACAGGCTCAGGAAAAACCATTTGTATAAATTCTATTATTATAAATTTGTTTTATCAAAATAGTCCAGATAACCTTCGTTTTATAATGGTTGATCCAAAAAGAATAGAACTCCCTGTTTATAATGGAATCCCTTATCTTTTGTGTCCTGTAATTACAGATGTTAAAAAAACTATAAACGCGCTTAAATGGGCAGTTTCGGAGATGGAAAAACGTTTTGATATTTTGTCAAAAAATAAAAATAGAGATATTTTTTCTTATAGAGCCTCCGGGAATATTATGCCAAGCATTATTATTATTATTGATGAATTGGCTGATCTAATGGCCGCGGCAGGGCATGAAATTGAAGCGCTTATTATTCGTTTGGTTCAAATGTCACGAGCGGTCGGAATTTATTTAATTATTGCTACTCAGCGTCCTTCAGTTAATGTCATTACTGGACTGATTAAAGCAAACATAACTTCAAGAATTGCTTTTAGCGTTGCATCCCTTATGGATTCGCGGACAATTTTAGATTGTGGCGGGGCAGAAAAATTAATTGGTAGAGGTGATATGCTTTTTATCTCCACAGAAGTTTCCAAACCAAAAAGATTGCAAGGCGCTTTTATATCTGAAAATGAAATTAAAAAAGTAGTTAATTATTTAAAGGATAATTATGACGAAGTAGAATATGACGAGGAAATAGTTGAAGGACATGGAAATGGCATTGATAATTTAAATAATGATTTTGAAGAAGATGAAGGATTAGTAAATGAGGCTCGAGAAATTGTTGTTATGTCACAACAAGCTTCAATCTCTTTTTTACAGAGAAGAATGCGTATTGGTTATAATAAAGCCGCGCGTATTATTGAGACATTAGAAAATTTAGGCGTTGTCGGCCCGGCTGACGGTGCTAAACAAAGGCAGGTTTTAATCCCTAAAGAAACTTTAGAAAATATAGAGAATAATAATAATTGAGAAGAAGAAAGAATAGATTTGTTGCATAATTAATTTTTCCTGCAATTTTCATCTTTTACTCAGCAGTATTGCAGGATTGAAAAATTTGCTTCAAAATCTGAAAATTTTTACCCTGTTGCCTGTTGGCTAACTGGGGTTGTTACAAAACTAATTATGTAACAAGTCTAATAATTTTTTATAATTATTTTATGAGATATGAAAATATTTTAGAAGCTATTGGGGATACTCCTCTTGTTAAAATAAATAAATTAAATCCAAATAAAAACGTTATTATTTATGCTAAAATTGAAGGGAGTAATCCAACTGGAAGTATAAAAGACAGGATAGCTTTAAAAATGATTGAACAAGCAGAAGCAGAAGGCTTATTAACAAAAGAAAAAACAATAATTGAACCAACATCTGGGAATACGGGTATTTCTCTATCTATGATTGGGGCGGTAAAGGGTTATGACGTTGAAATTGTTATGAGTAAAGCGGTTTCTCCTGAGAGAATAAAAATGATCAAGGCTTTTGGCAAAAAGGTTATCTTAACTGATGCAAAATTAGGAACTGATGGCGCGATAATCAAAGCAAGAGAGCTTACTAAAGCAAATCCTAAAAAATATTTTATGCCTGATCAGTTTTCAAATAAATATAATAAAATTGCGCATTATAAAACAACCGGTGAAGAAATTTGGAAACAAACAAATGGGAAAATCGATTATTTTGTTTCTGCTATAGGAACTTCAGGCACAATTATGGGAGTAGGAAAAGCCCTTAAAGAAAATAATCCAAAAATCAAAATTGTTTGCGCTCATCCAGTAAAAAATCATTATATTCAGGGATTAAAAAATATGAAAGAAGCAATAATCCCTTCAATTTATGATGCTTCAAAAATTGATGAAACAATTATGGTTGAAACAAAATTTGCGTTTGAAATGACAAGGCAAATTGTTAAGAAAGAAGGAATCTTTGTTGGAATGAGTAGTGGGGCAGCTATGTATGCTGCCATAGAAATTTCTAAAAAAATTAAATCAGGAGTAATAGCGGTTATTTTTCCAGATAGAGGAGAAAAATATTTGAGTACTAATTTATTCAATGAAAAATAAATTTAGGCGTAAAAATTTTAAAACCAAAATTTTGATTGACGCAAGATTTATTTAATATTATAATTAAAATATAATTAATTTTGATTTTAAGAAATAAATTTTGAAATTTGATAAAATTAATTAAAAATTTAACTAATTTTTTTAACTATATTATTATGATGTTTTATGAGAACAAAGACAATTTGTCAAAAAACACTTTAGACCTTAAAAGAGCGCTAGACTCCCTTGAAGAAGAATTAGGAGCGATTGATGTATACAACCAAAGAGCGGATGTTTGTACAGACGAAAATTTAAAAAAAATATTAATTCATAATGCAAACGAAGAAAAAGAACATAGCGCTATGTTGATAGAATGGCTTAGGCAAAATGACGATGATTTTGCAAAAGAGCTAAAAAAATATCTTTTTAAGGGGAAAAAAGACATTTCAGAAATTGAAAAAAACAGTATCTAATAATTATAATTTGAATCTGTTTATTTATTATTTTGTATTTTTATTAGTGAGTTTTTTTATTTTTGCGAAAAGAAGAAAAAATATTTTTAAAATAATAATGTTATATTTATAAATATTTTTTTAAAAAAATAAATATATAAACAATCTATGTTTAATTTTCAAGAATTAATAAATTCAGCGTTTTTTCGCAAAAGATT
The DNA here is from genome assembly GCA_011682665.1 of Lysobacteraceae bacterium. GTDB lineage: Bacteria > Patescibacteriota > Patescibacteriia > JAACEG01 > JAACEG01 > JAACEG01. The sequence goes on along the minus strand of JAACEG010000001.1, from coordinate 9,033 downwards.
AAACCAAAAGTGCGAGATAAGACAAAATAATATTTTAGGAAAAAAATTAAACAATAAAAGGATTTCTCAAAATATTAAGATAGATGAAGCCGAAAAAGCTGTTAATATTCAAAAAAAATATTTATTAGCAATAGAAAAAGGAAATTATAATAAGTTGCCAGGACAAATTTATATTAAAAATTTTGTAAAAAAATACGCTAAATTTTTAAGACTTGATGTTAATATTTGTTTAGAAGATTTAGAACGTGAATATTTTTTGTTTGAACATATAAAAAGTTTACAATATATTAAAAAAAGAAAAAATAACACAAAAATTAAAAAATTTTTAAATTTTTATAATTTTCATTTTTTAATCACACCAAAATTTTTTAAAAATATTGCTATTATAGCTATTTTTTTATTATGTTTTACTTATCTTGGGGCTGAGGCAAAAAATATTTTTAATCCTCCTCAAATAGAAATAATTTATCCTCCAAATAATTTAGTAATTGAAAAACAAATAATAACAATAAAAGGAAGAGTAGAAAAAGGGGCTAATGTTTTTATTAATAATAAAAATGTTTTGACCAACATTGACGGTATCTTTACTGAAAATATTATTTTACAATCAGGAATTAATATTATAAAAATAACAGCTAATAAAAAATATAGTAAAACAAATATTATATTCAGAAAAATTTTAGTTGTAAAAGAATAATAGGTGAATAAATTATAAATTCAAAATCACAAATCCTAAATAATATCAAAATTAAAATATCCTAAATTCAATCCCGCAAATATCGTGGGATAAAATAGTTGTTTTGTATTTTGAATTTTAAAATTGTAATCTATTTGGGGGCTGGTGACGAGAGCCGTTTCTACTGCAATTTTCATCTTTTGGTCAAATTTTTTTCAAATTTTTTTACCTAACCTTAGGGTAGGCTAAAAAAATTTGAAAAAAATTTGTCTCAAAATCTAAAAATTTTTACCCCGTTGCCGGCTGGCTAACTGGGGTCGTTACGAAAACGCTCTCGTCACCAGCCCCTACTTGGAAATTGGAATTTAAAGCAGATTATTTTTATTCGTTTTTCGCAAAAAAATTTAATTTATAATCTAAAAATATTTACTAAAAATTAATTTTATGATAAAAAATGAAAAAAGCAAACAAGAAAAGACTAAAAATATAAGTGAAAAATTAAAAGCGACTGAAGAAGCTATTAACCAAATTAAACAACGTTTTGGGGAAGGAGCAATTATAAAAATGGGCGAAGTAAAAAGAAGTTCCGTTGATGCCATCCCTACGGGATGTTTATCTCTTGATATTGCTTTAGGTATTGGTGGTGTGCCACGCGGAAGAATTATAGAAATTTACGGACCTGAGGCTTCTGGGAAAACAACGCTTTCTCAACATATTGCTGCAGAAGCCCAAAAAAAAGGAGGAATCGTGGCTTTTGTTGATGCAGAGCATGCTTTGGACCCAAAATATGCAAAAAAAATTGGAATTAATATAGATGAACTTTTAATTTCCCAGCCTGATACTGGAGAACAAGCCTTAGAAATTGTTGAAACGTTGATTCGTTCTAACGCTGTTGACGTAATTATTGTTGACTCTGTCGCTGCCTTAGTGCCTAAGTCAGAAATAGAAGGAGAAATGGGGGACCGACAGATGGGAACACAGGCTCGTTTAATGAGTCAGGCATTAAGAAAGTTAACAGGAATTATTTCAAAAACAAACACTGTGCTGATTTTTATCAACCAAATCCGTTTAAAAATTGGGGTATTTTTTGGAAATCCCGAGACAACAACAGGAGGCTTGGCTTTAAAATTTTATTCTTCTATAAGGATTGAGGTTCGCAGGAGCGCGCAAATCAAAAAAGGCGATAAAATTATTGGTAATCGAGTAAAAGCGAAAATAGTCAAAAATAAAGTTGCCCCTCCATTTCAAAATACGGTTTTTGATATTATGTATAACGAAGGAATCTCAGTCTCAGGCGATGTCTTAGATACAGGAGTTGAATACGGAATTATAAATAAATCAGGGAACTCTTATATTTATGGTGACAAAAAATTAGGAGTTGGCAGGGAAAATGCTAAAAACTTTCTAAGGCAAAATCCAAAGCTAATTAAAGAAATTAAAGCAAAGGTATGGGAGGCTCTTAAAGAAAAAGAAAAAGAAAGTTCTGCTTTATAAATTTGTTATAAATATTAAGTTTATATATAAGAATAGTTATATCTTGTTAAAGTTATTCTTCCTTTTTAATTTCTCTTTGCGCAATGCTTCTAACACGATAAAATTTTGATAAAGAAAAAACAATTAAAGAGCCCATAATAATTCCAATAAGGTTAAGGAGAAAAGTTACTAAGGATCCTTTGATTAATAATAATTGCCATTGACCTATCCCAATACCAAAAACAGCTAAAGGCGGCATTAAGGAAACAGCTACGGCTACGCCTGGCAAGGCTTCTGATATTTTTGGGCTAATATAAGCAAAGGCGGCTGCTATCCCGGAAAAAAGAGCAACTAATAAATATAAAGGATGGTGATCTAAACAATTAGTGACTATTATATTTTGAGTTAAATTATTAGAAAAGAAAAAAGAAATCAAGATAGCGGTAATAATTATAATGAGAATTGATTTTGCTGAATTTATTAAAGATCTGTTCGTGACTTTCATATCTCCAGAAGCGATCCCTAGGGCAATAGTTAAAATAGGGACTAACAAAGGAGTGACCAACATCCCTCCTATAACAACAGCCATATTATTAACTAATATCCCGCTTGCGGTAATAACTGCTGAAAAAATTAATAATAAATCGTATTCTAAAGTTAAACGGCTGTTATCTATTAATTTTTCAACAATTTTTTCCTGCTTTTCTTTTCTAATTTCTAAAATTTTTTTATCCATTATTTTTTTTAAGAATATATCAAACATTATAATTATAAATTATTGTGATATAAATGTCAATTAAATATGTTGTCAGTTAAAGCAATATAATAATGTCTTAATACAGCAATATGCCTCGCGCCATTTGACTATAATTTTAATTTTAATCAAAAAAATAATTAACCGCTGATAAATGGTGCGGGGTTTAGAAATGTCTTACTTAACAATTTTTATTCCATAATATTTAGGAGCTGGTGACGAGAGCGTTTTTGTAACGATCCCAGTTAGCCAGTCGGCAATGGGGTAAAAATTTTTAGATTTTGAGACAAATTTTTCAGGTAAATTTTTTTAGCCTACTCTAAAGTAAGGTAAAAAGCAGGTTCCTCCTTGCAACAACAGAACTTTTCTCGGGATTGCTTCTTTTTTTCGTCCGCCAGCTGGCGGAGGTGTTCTTCCTTGCAAAGATATTTCGTAATTCAAGATAATTATTTTTTATAAAATTTTGAGCTAAAGATTATAAACATCATTTCTGATTCATTAATTATGGTTTTTATTAATATTTTTTGTTCCTTGCTAATTTTTTTGAGAGGAAAAATAAAATAGGTCTTTAAACCTAAATTATTTTGGCTGGATGTTACAACAGTATGCTTATTAATGATTTTATTTTCGACAAGCATTTTATTGGAGATTTCGCTTTTAAGTAAAATTGAATTACCTCTAGCTTGCGCATATTCCCGTAAAGTTTTTAAATTGCTCACATCTATTATTCTAATCAGAACCCAATCAGAGTTAACAATAGATAAAGCATTTCCAGCAAAAAATTTTAGAATATTCTTAAACTCTTTTTTATTTTCTGGAAATTTTTTAAACCCAGTAAAATTCTTTTCTATTTCTTGCAATTGTACATTTACCTTCCCAATATATTTAAAGGCATCATCTAAATTTATTTTTATTTTTTTCATTTCCTTTTTGTATAATTTGAATAATAAATATGAGCCAATAAATAAAATCATTATAAAAAAACTTTCAGCATATTCCTCTTGAATAATTATCTTATCGTTAATATTAATATCACCTTTAATTAAATGAATAATGCTCACGGTAAGAAAAAAGATTATAATATTCAAAAAAAAATAAAATTTTTCTAATACATAATATTGTTTTAACATATAATTATTTTAAAATTAAAAATTAATATAATCAACTATAAATTTTTATATATTTAATATCAATAAAAGAAAAATATTATGATTTTGGTCCGACAATTGCTTCTGAAAAATTTATTATCTAAGCCTACTTATATCTTTTATTAATTTTTTTTATTTTATCTGTTAACGCTTTTTTAATATCAACATCCATTGATTTAGCAAGCAGTAATGCAGTTATTATAACATCAGCGAATTCATTGGGCAAATTATTTTTATTATATTTATTTAATTTTTCTTGTCTTTGATCGCCATTAAATACTAAAACTTCATTGCATAATTCACCAAGTTCTTCGGTTAATTTAACCGTTCTGGCTAAAATTTTTTCTTGTTGGGTAGAATTTCTGCCGAATTTTTTAATAAGTCTCTTATTTTCTAAATTTATAAATTCTAATAATTCTTTAAATTCCATAATAATAATATTATTATATAAATAGGGGCTGGTGACGAGAGCCGTTTCTACTGCAATTTTCATCTTTTGGTCAAATTTTCTTCAAATTTTTTTACTTTACCTTAAGATAGGCTAAAAAAAATATTTAAAAAATTTGTCTCAACTTGCCTGCCGGCGAGGCAGAAATCTAAAAATTTTTACCCCGTTGCCGGCTGGCTAACTGGGGTTGTTACGAAAACGCTCTCGTCACCAGTCCCTACTTAATTTTTCTCTTACCAAGATTGTTATAAGTTTAACAATAAAATAAATTAAACCCCTCTTACAAATAGAAACTATTATTATAAAATAATAGTTTCTATTTTAGAGAAATCAAACTAATAATATTCTCTTAAACTAAATTTTAACTTTTTTGATCAGCCGCTCCCCAAAATCCAAGAACGCTAACGATTATGCCAACAATAAGATAATTCCAAAGATTAGCATTGGCAGTGAGGTGAAGGAAAGCAGAAATTATCAACCAAAGGCCAGCCAATCCATTAATAATATCTTGCCATTTCATATTTTTAAAATATCTTATTATTTTTTTAAAAAATAATAAGAAAAATTAATTATTAAAAGATTTATAAAAAATCTTAATATTTTAAAATATCACGACCTTTAAAAAATAATATTTTAAATAATATTCAATTATATTGTTAAAATAAATCATTAATTATTTTTAAAATTTCTTGAATATTTTTTTTATTTTCTCGGTAATAAATTTTACTTCCTCTTTTCTCACTGGAAACTAATTTTGCCTGACGCAAAACGCGCAAATGATAAGAACCTAAATTTTGACGTAATTTTAAAGAATTCAAGATATCACAAACAGAGAGTTCTTTGTGTTTTTTAAATAAAGATAAAATTCTTAAGCGATTTATATTATCAATAATAGTAAGGAGTTTTTTAACCCTTTTTATAATTCCCGGCTTAATATGCGCTTTTTTGCAGAATTTTTCTTTTTTCATTCTTTCAAAATTTTACTTTTAAACATATCAATCAAAATTGATATCAATCTATATTGATATGATACAGCTTTTTAAAACCTCTGTCAAGAGATTTAAAAATTAGTTAATTCGTGCGGACTATGCAAAAAACAAGTAATCTCTCCATTGCTCGCTTCTTTATCTCGCGAATTTTTAGGTAGGGGCTGGTGACGAGAGCGTTTTTGTAACGACCCCAGTTAGCCAGTCGGCAACGGGGTAAAAATTTTTAGATTTCTGCCTCGCCGGCAGGCAAGTTGAGACAAATTTTTTAAATATTTTTTTTAGCCTATCTTAAGGTAAGGTAAAAAAATTTGAAGAAAATTTGACCAAAAGATGAAAATTGCAGTAGAAACGGCTTTCATCACCAGTCCCTAAGTAAGAGATATCATATATAAAAAGGGCCAGTTGAAAGAGTTTCACCAATAATTATGTAAAGCTAAGACGAAATTTTGTTGCTACGAACATGTTTAATGATAAAATCATTGCCCATATAACGATTTACGATTACCAGCAAAATGAAAATGATCATTTATTTGACAAATATTTTTAGGGAGTATATATTATTATCAATAAGAAAAAACAGTTAAATATAGAAATATAAATTGATTTTTTACAAGAAATATTGTTTTATCAAATTAAATAATAATTTGACAAATATCTAAATTTATATATAATATATGAGAAAAAATACAATAATTTAACGTTTAAATATTATTAAAGGGCAGATTAACGGGTTATCTAATTTTATAGAAAAGAAGGAAGATTGCCATAAAATAACAGAATAATTTTATGCGATTAACCTTGCTTTGAAGAAAGCAATTGAAATGTATTTTAAGGATAACTTAGCTTCTTGCTTAAAATCTATTAAACTTTAAAAAAGAGAGAATATTGAGTTTTTATTAAAAGAAATAATTGAAAATAAATAAAGGTCGTTTAAAAAATTTTCATAATTTTTAAAAAGTTAATATTAATAAGATTAAAAATATGTTTAAAATAAATAAACAAGAATGCAGAGGATGTGGAGCTTGTATAAATAATTGTCCCGGGGGTATTCAAATAGGTTCAGATGGAAAAGCGGAAATAATAGATCAAGAAAAATTAGCAAAATGTGGAGGGAAAGAAGTTTGCCCTTTTGGTGTAATATTTGAGGAGGGCTCAGGCGATAAAGACATTAGCGCTGAAAATTCATCTTCCGAACCTCAATCTGTTGGAAATATGGGTATGGGCAACGGGGAAGGTAGAGGTAGAGGTAGAGGTAGAGGTATGGGCAGAGGTCCGCGAGATGGCAGAGGGAAAGGGAGAGGACGAGGAAATAGATAAAAACAAAAAATAATAAAATTTTTAGATAATTAAATTTACTAATTTAATAAAAAATAAATTATGTCAGAAATAATTTTAACTGATCAAGATTTTGATAAAAAAATTCAAGAATCTAAAAAGCCAATTTTGGTTGATTTTTGGGCAACTTGGTGCACTCCATGCAATATGTTATCACCAATTTTAGAAAAAATAGCTAAAGAATATGAAGACAAAATTACTTTAGCTAAAGTTAATGTGGATGAAGCTCGTCAAATTTCTTCAAAATTTGGTATTAATCAAATTCCTACCGTTGTTTTATTCAAAGATGGGAAACCAGTTAGTGGGTTTATTGGAGTAAAACCAGAACCAATTGTAAAAGATTGGTTAGATAAAAATTTATAATTATAATAAATATGGATAATAAAAAAAAGGAAAATTTAATAGAAAGTTATAAAAAATACGCTGAAGATAATGGCTTTAGATTAAATCCAGATAAAAAAGTCGTAGAAAGACTAATTAAAGGATTGTTCGCAAATGAAGAAAAGTACGGGGCCAAATATTGCCCATGTCGAAGGGTTAGCGGAAATAAAGAAGAAGATAAAGGAAAAATTTGTCCTTGCCAATGGCATCGAGATGAAATTGAAAAAGACGGCCATTGCTATTGCGGACTTTTTGTAAAATAAAATGAATTTTGTTGTTTCTTTTGTTTTTTCTCTAATTATTTATCTTGGGCTTACTGTTGGCTCAGGAGATATATTATATTGGAGTAAAGAAGAAATTATTTTAGGGGTTATTTTGTCTACTATAACCGGCTTAATAGTTTGGAAAATTTTTAATTTGCTTAAAATACAAATTAGTCAAAAATTTTTAAATCCTTTTAGATATGGCTTGTTTTTGATCTATATTTTTGGTCCTTTTCTTTTTAGTTTAATTAAAGCAAATTTAGAAGTAGCTTATAGGATTATTACTAAAAAAATAAAGCCTGGGATCATAAAAATATCTCCTAATCTAAAAACTGATTTTGGAATAACTTTATTAGCAAATTTTATTAGTTTAACGCCAGGCACATTATCGGTTGACGTAGATCAAGAAAATAATCTTTACATCCATTGGCTTTATGTGAAAAACAATGAGCCGAAAATTTTTCAAGTGGCGGGAAATTTTACAAAATGGATTAAAATAATTACTGAATAATTATGTGGCAAATAACTGCTTTTATTCTTTTAATTTTAATTTTTGTCGCTTTATTAAAAATATTTTTTCTTAAAAATATTTTTGATAAATTGGTTATTTTTGATACAATAACTACATTAGCTATTGCTTTTTTAATAGTTTTTTCTATTATTTGGAAAGAAATTATTTTAGTTGATATAGCTATTGTTTATGCTCTTCTTTCTTATATAAGTATTCTTTATTTTGCTAAATACATCAGATAATCATAAAATAATTTGTAATTGAGAAACAATTTAGCAGGGGAGAAGCCTAAATGATGAACTAAAATACATTGAATTACAAAATATAATTTAAAGCAAGCCCCAAATTCAAAATTACAAATTCCAAATAATTCTAAATTCTAAGCTGTTCTTGATTCTGAAAATTGGAATTTTGGATTTATTTGGGATTTGGTGCTTTGGATTTTGAATTTATTTTTAATTTCGTAATTCAAAGAAAATACATTATTTTAATTCAAAAATTAAAAATTAGAAATTGATTTTTTATGTTTTTAGTTTATTTATTTATTTTTATTAGTTTAACTTTTTTTAGTTTAAGTATTTTAGGATTTTATAGATTCCCTGATGTTTATACAAGGCTTCATTCTTCAACGTTATCTAGCACCTTTGGTTTTCTTTTTTTTGATTTAGCAGCAATAATTTATCTTTTTCTTTATAATTTCAATTTTTCTTTAATAGCCCATATAATTATAATTACCTTGATTCTCTTAGTAATTAGCCCTTCTGTGGCCCATACAATTTCAAGAACAGCTCATAGAAACGGGATAAAACCAAAAGGAGCGGTCATAGATAAGTTATAAAATTTATTATATTTTTAGAGCAGTTTAAAATTTTGAATATTCAGAAAACGTAATTTATTTAAAATTTATAATTTTGAATTTATGGTTTTTAAAAACCATAATATAAACGAAATATAATAATTCCCTTGAATTACGAAATGTCATTGCGAGGAGGAACGACGAAGCAATCCTAATAATATATCGCCAATTATTGGGATTGCTTCGTCAGTCGCTTCGC
>JAACEG010000031.1 GCA_011682665.1 Lysobacteraceae bacterium | reverse complement strand
TTTTACCCCGTTGCCGACTGGCTAACTGGGGTCGTGACGAAAGCGCTCTCGTCACCAGCCCCTATGTAAACTAAGAAACATTTTTTACTTCATCACAATCTTTCTGCTTGCAAAAAATGGAGAGGATAAAAAAGGGGGGCACATCTTATTGCAACCCCCACCATGGCTTATAAATCAATTAAATCAATTTACAAATTTTATTTGATAACAAGCGTATTTTACGCTATTATCAGAAAGCATATATCCAAGATAAATATCAACTGTTTTCCCGGACAAAATAGCAAAATCAATAGGCTTTGGAAAAAATATATATCTAAACATATTGGATAATGTGATATATCTATCTCCCCAAAGTATAGTATAACCATAACCATGCAAGTGGATATACATAATTGGTTGAGCTTTTTTCCCCCAATCTTCTTTCGGAATAATTAATTCCGGCTGAAATAAAACTCTTCTCGCCGAGATTATTATTTTGTTCGCCTTAAGCTCTATAAGCTCTAAAGGAAATCTACTCGCCACCATTCCATCAGGCTGGCATTTGACTTCACATTGATTATTATGCCATACACACCCCGCTTGAAAACAATCGCTACTGTTAGCGCAAAATTCTGGATAATTCGCGCTACAAATGGGATGTATCTCTTTCATCACATAGTAATCTACACGATCAGACAAAAAATTAAAATTTTTCAATCCGTTTGGAGTATACCAACCGTTTGAAGCTCCATTCCAGCCAAAGTTGAAATGGAGTTGTTTAATCCCGAAAAACTCTAAATATCCGTCAGCGACAAAGGCGTGTTTACCGCCAATAAATACTGGCCAATCATTGTCAATATCAGGCTTAACTACGGAAAATAATTCTTCCTCATCAACATAAGTTGAATTACAATCATACTTCATATACTTTTTTATTCCCTTAAATAAGGGATAATGATATCCCCCACTTGAAGAAGAAGAATATTCTGTATTAGCTATTACACCGATATCATATATTAATTGAGACACTTGAAATATCGCCCACGGATTGCTATCTGCATATAATTTAGAAGGCATAGCGTCCCAATCATAAAAATGTTCAAAATCAGCGCAAAATTCATTTTCGTTTTTCGGCTGATAATAACATTTAGAACTGCATCCAATATTTGGCCATTTCCAATAGCGCATTATTTGCGCCATAGCCGTGGCCACACAACCAGTAGCTGATTTATCTCCCGAATTAATGTCAATAGGACATCTGTCATTATAGGGATAGTTTTGCCCCCACTCTGTCTGAAGTAAAGGTCTAACAATAATATCAGAAATTCCTGTAGCAGTAAATCTTCCTCTCTCTTCTCTTTCCTCTTTCTGATATTTTTCAAAAATCATCTCTTCCTGTTTGGAAAGAGATTCTATTACCATTTCCCTTAGAGGACCCTTAAAAAACCCTTCACCCCAGGCTTTGATTAAGGCAAAAGAATCATCAATAGGGATAACTACATACCCCTTAGGAGAAAAAGTAATTAAATAACCTACTTTTACTCCTTTTGCTTTCAAGATTTTTTCCGCAGACACAAATGTATCCGCTATCCTCATACGGCCCATCCATCTTATGGCAATCTCCTTAGCCTGTTCTTGTGAAATAGGCTTAGCAAAAAGAGTTCCTCCTGATATCATTATTAAACAAGATACAATAAACGTCGCAAATAATCTTTTCATTTTTCTAATTCCTCCCTTTTTGCGCTTATAATAGCTTTTTCGTTTAGTGAGTGATAAATAGCATTGGAAAAAATGCTTTTATTATTTTATTATTAAAGAGCTTTAAATAAATTAAGCATATTCTCGTCTTTTTGTCAAAAATTACCTTGATAAAATTACCTTAACAGTTTTTCAAAAATTTTTTTAAAAAAATAAATTTGCTTTTTAAAAATTATTTATTTATACTATTTAACATCTAACGCTCATTCTAAAAAGGAGGAAATAACTATGGGAAAAATTATCAGCATTCTAAGAGCTAAGTGGAGGAAAAATCCGGCTGTAAAGAATTCCTTTAACGAATTACTGCAAAATGCAATAATATTAAAAAAATGCCTGCCTGAATTAAAAGATAAAATAGAAATAGTTGGACCGCAAAGATTGAGAAGAATCTTTGAGGGAAAAATTTCAAAAATTATCTTGAAAAAAAAATTAGCTGGCGAAGAACTATTTTTATGTGGCATTTATGTATCTAACTTGCTATGTGAGATGCAATCGCCAAAGAGTTGGATTGTTATTGATTATATTCTTGACGCGCAAAAAAATCCAACAAGCTTAAAGCAAGGAGCGAATATTTGTTTTCTGATCAGCTCTATATTTAAGGAAAGAGGCAATTGGCGATGTATGAATATTGAAGATTATAATGATATGGGCATTAACTTATACTATCAATTCTATACCGAAACAGGGAGGGAAATCGGATATTATATGAGTAAACAATATAATCTTATTGCCCAAATAACAAAAGAATGCTTTTATTCATTCTAAAATTATAAATCCCATAACAAAAAAATCGCCGTGAAAACGACGATTTTTAAATAGATTATTTTTTGAAATTATTCTTTCAAAAAGATTTTAAAATAAAAAAATTATAACTATTGTAGAATTTGCACAATCGCAAAAATTTCACAACAATCTCACAACAATCTTTGATATAACTTTGATATAAAATGTTTTGGGCGGAAACTTCCATACTACGTAGTATGGAAGTAATTTCCGAATTCTTAAAACGACTTTTAAAATAAAAATTGTTGATTTTTGAAATAAAAAAATTATTGTAATGATGTTATTGTTAGTCAAAATAAAATTATAAATATAAAATTTAAAATTTATTTAAAATAATTTATCATTTAGTTATTTAACATTAAACTGACATTTGAAATTTATTTTGGCATAAGTATATTGACATTTTTTATATTTCTGCTATGATAATTTATTAAAATAATAAAAGATGTTCTTTGTAAAAATTCTAATTGTCTTACTTGAAATCAAATTTATGATTTCAAGCAAGGCAATTAAATATTAACAGTCCGACCCGTTTTGGGAAGGATAAAACAAGGAGGATTATTATGGCATCGGCAAAAATCTTTTCGTTGACCACGCAGACCACGACAACCCCTGCCGACAACATGAGTAGCAGGATTTCCCAGGAACTTTTCAGGGAAATCATGGCGAAAGCCACAGACGCCCTGGAAGGAGGGATTGAGGCAAGCGACAAAGAGCTTGCTAGAGCCTTTGAAGGGGAAATCCCTGAATTTAAGGGGATTAAAATCGGAATCATGATCGCCGCAATTAGAGCGGCAAGAACCCGATTTGAGAAGAAGGAGCGCCGTAAAGCGTTCCATCAAGAAAAATGGACTATCGCTCTTGAAGTTGTTAAGGCGGAACCTAAAAAAAATTTTGAAATGTTCCCCTTGTTTTATAAAGGGGAAAGAATCAGTTCTGAAATGATTGACGCCGCCAGGCGTCATATCAAACAAAAAAATCTTCGGACTACGGTCCGAAATTTTTACCCCCAGGACGGAAAGCCCGGTGTCGGCCCTAACTGCCGACACAAGACTGGCAAGACCGTGCGGAAACGCGCGGCTAAAGTGGCTAAAAGAGAGGCGAAAGCTATCTTCTCCTAAAACGGAAATTTACAAAAACTCCGTTAAAAATAAATTTTTTCAAAGAGGGACTTTGTTTCGGCAAGGTCCCCTTTTTTATTTTATTTTTTAATGATATAATGATTTTATAAATTAATTTCTCTTCTATTTATATTACCCCCTCTAACTCCCCCTAAAAGGGGGAGAACTATGAAATAAAATTCCTCCCCTATTTAGGGGAGGTTAGGCGGGGTAAAAATAACGCTTTCCTCCCCTATTTAGGGGAGGTCAGGTGGGGTAAAAAATAACAGGTTCCTCCCCTATTTAGGGGAGGTCAGGTGGGGTAAAAATAACGCTTTCCCCACCCTATTTAGGGGAGGTTAGGTGGGGTAAAAAAATTAAAAAATGAAATTTGAAATTAAAAATAAAACTGGTTATACTACTCAACATTTAATGCGTTCTTTGGGTTATTTGCTTTTTCATGACGCTTATGTTAGAAGAGTAGGGACTCTTCGCTATCCACGTTTTCATATTTATTTAAAAGAAGAAGATGACAATATTTTTATCAATTTGCATTTAGACCAAAAAAAAGAAAGCTATCAAGGACAAAAAGCGCATAGCGCTGATTATAATGATAGCTTTGCTTTAGAAAAAGAAAAACAAAGAATTTTAAATGCTTTACTCAAAACTTCCTAATTTAACTTTTAAAATTATAACTTTATTCCCGCGTTGAACTTTTAAACCAATTGTTTGGTTTGGCTCGTAAAAGCTTATAACTTCACACAGAGGCAAGTCCTCTGTTATTTTTATGGCGTTTATTTCAAAGATAATGTCATTTTCCAATAGCCCAGCTTTATTTGCCGGAGAATTTGGGACAACAGCCGGACCATCGCCAGAATGAATCCAAGCGCCTTGTTTTCGTGGCAATCCAATAAATTTTTTAATAGTCGGGTTAAGCATTGAATATCTAACGCCTAATTTTGGCCTGATAATTTTTCCATATTTTTTATAACTTCTTATAGCTTTATTAACTGAATTTGACGGAATTGCAAAACCTACATTTTCTCCATCTAATTCTGTGGCAACGTTAACGCCGACTAATTCTCCATTTAGATTGATTAAAGCTCCGCCTGAATTCCCTGGATTGATTGCGGCGTCTGTTTGAATAATATTAGAAAGAGATTCTATTTTTCCTTGGCTATCTGAAGCAGTCAGATCGCGGTGCAGTCCAGAAATAATTCCTTTGGTGACAGAATTTTCATATCTTCCTAATGCGTATCCCACAGTCATAACTGTTTGACCTATTTTTAAATTCCGAGAATTGGCAAATTTAATAATTGACAAATTTTTTTCATCTATTTTCACTAAAGCTAAATCTTTTAAAGGATCGCGCGCCACAACTTTTCCGTCATAAATTTCCCCATTATTTAAAATCACGGAATATTTATCGCCGAAAGAAACCACATGTTTATTTGTTAAAATTAAACCATTTTTATCAACAATTATACCACTTCCGCCAGCGACTTGTTTAAAGTTAGCGTCTATTTGCGTCTGCCCTAAATTGTTAGTAATTATTTTTGTCAGCTCCTCTGTTTTAATAATACTTACAACTGATTTTTTCGCCTGATCAATAGCGGAAATTGTTTCTGTTTGTTCTTGAAATAAAATATCAGCTAAACTATCTTTTTGTTTTATTTTAACAAAAAATAGTGATGACGAAATTATTGCTATTGATAGAAATAAGAATATAACTTTTTTAAATACTTTTTTCATAAAATTTTTTACCCCACCTAGCCTCCCCTAAATAGGGGAGGAACTCGTTATTTTTACCCCACCTAGCCTCCCCTAAAAGGGGAGGAAAGCGTTATTCTCGTTCTCCCCCTTTTAGGGGGAGTTAGAGGGGGTAAAAATAGGTGAAGGAAATCAGCGGATTATATTTTAAAATTAATCCATTTTATAAGGTGAGTCTTCTTTATTTTCCCAGCGAATTTCGTCAATCTCGTCATTCTTGCCAATTCCTTTGTATAATTTATCAATTAAATTAATACATTGCGCGTCACAATCTGAAATTGCTTTATAGCCGTGCACAACTCCTGGAGGAACGATTACTAAAGTTGGATTACTCTCTCCTACTTTTATTTTTAAAGACTCTCCTCTTGTTTTTGAATTTTTTCTTCTATCCCATAAATAAAGCTCAAAAACGCCTGGTCCAATAAAAATAAAACAGTCAGTTTGATAGACATGTTCATGGGGTCCGCGTTTTACCCCAGGTTTTGTAACGCTTATATACGCCATTGCGGGAATAAAATCAATTTCGTCATGGCGATAAATTTCTGTGAGCCATCCACGCTCGTCATCATATTTATTTAATTTTTTAATTTTTACGCCTTCAATCATAAAATATAATCCAAAATAACAAATATTATTTAAATATTCTAAAAATTTTTAAGATAATATAACATTTGAATATTTTGGAAATTAAATTACTTTAAATTACGAAAATTTTTAAATAACTTTATAAATTTTAGCTCCGTAAACTAATCCTCTTCTTTCATTATTGTAATTATACCAGTTATTAAAACAATCATCAAGAGCGCGTTTAAATTAAAATAAGCAGTGACAAAGCGCGGATGTAAAATTTCTAAGGCAGCAAAAAAAACATAAGTTATTAATGAAATATAAAAAATATCTGACAAAATTCCTAAAAAAAATAATTTAATTTCTGATTTGTTCATATTTTTTTGAGTTACAAAATTTATTAAAAGCTGAATCACCCCCCCCTATTTTATACCCCCTCTAACTCCCCCTAAAAGGGGGAGAA
>JAACEG010000030.1 GCA_011682665.1 Lysobacteraceae bacterium | reverse complement strand
CCTCTTCGTCGTAATGACAATCTTATTTTTAAAATTTCAAAATTTTTTCAAATTCTTTTTTATTCTTATATTTACCTATTATCACCAAATTTAATTTTTTATTTACAAAAATATCTTTAGCAACATTTTGAATATCTTTAAGGATAACTTCATCTATCTTAGCAAAATGTTGTTCTGAGCTTAAAATTTTTCCTAACAATATTTCCTGATTAGTTAAAAAATTAGCGATCTGATCAGAGGTCTCTAAATTTATAGAACTTATCCCTTTTACATAATCCTTTGCCCTTTGTAATTCTTCATTACTGACCCCTTTATCCGCAATTTTTTTATATTCTTTTAAAATTATTTTTATACTTTCTTGTAAATTTCTCTTGTCAACCCCACCTTGCGTAACCAAATATCCTGTATCAACATAAGTTTCATGTGATGTTCTAATATAATAAACCATTCCTCTTTTTTCTCTAACCTCCACAAAAAGACGCGAGCTCATATTACCGCCTAAAATTACTGCTAATAATTTTAAAGCAAAGAGCCTTTTATCTTTAAGCCCATATGTCCTAACACCTAAACAAAAATTTGCTTGATCTATTTTTTTATAATGCAATAAAATTTCTGGTTTAATCTGATTATCTAAAATATTCATTCTTTTCTTTTTTGTAATATTCTTTTTTATTTTTTTAAAATATTTTTCTACTTTTGATTTTGATTTTTTGATTTTTTTTATATCTCCAGCAATACATATTACTATATTATCAGCAACATAACGATTTCTTAAATAATTTAAAAAATCTTTTTGTTGAAAATTCAAAATATTTTTCTCTGTTCCTATAATAAGCTGACCTAAAGGATTATTTTTATACAACAAACTTTCAAATAAATCAGAAACATAATGCATTGGGGTATCTTCTATCATTTTTTTTTCTTCTAAAATCACCCCTCTTTCTTTTTCTATTTCTTTATGATTAAAAATTGAATCAAGTAATATATCAGAAAGAATATCTAATGATAAATCTAAATATTTCGCCTTTGTTTTTATATAAAATCCTGTTGCTTCTTTTCCAGTAAAAGCGTTAAACTCCGCCCCTATTTTATCTAATTCCCTTGAAATTTCAAAGGTAGTTGGACGTTTTTTTGTTCCTTTAAAAAACATATGTTCTAAAAAATGGGAAATCCCATTCATTTTTTTATTTTCATAACGAGAACCTATCCCTACCATAATTAAAACCGTAACAATATCACTATTATCAATTGGAGCTAAAATTAAACGTAATTTATTTTTTAAAATTATTTTTTTAAACATAAAATATAATACTAATACGCGAATATATGCGAATGACATTAATAAAATATAATATAATGCTAATACGCATATATGCGAATGACGTTAATTATTCAAATTTTAATTTTTTTATCCTTAATTTTCTAGCGATTATTATAAGAATAAGAACTACAGTAAATTCTAAAAATTCTTTCCAAGGAAAAGCGAAAAAATTTTCAGACTTCACTGATGAATTTCCATCGCCATCAATCATCTTAGCCACTACAAAATATCTACCAAACAAAAATTTACACTTCCAATTACTATAAAAGTAAAGTGAAGAATTAGGTAAAACATTTTTCTTTTTAATAGGAATAACCGCTACTTTTTGATTAAAAAGATTATAAATTTCAATCTGCCCATTTGTTTCATAATGAATTTTTCCATTATTTTTAAATCTCACGACAAATTTTACAGGACCATAAAAAACAAATTTAGGGGATATTAATTCCTCTATTTTTCCAGAACGCAGTAATAGATTATTATCCTTAGCTTCAACACCTAATAATATTCTACTTTTATTGCTTTCAAAAATCTTTCCTGTTTTATCTTGCGAATGACCGATAAAATAGATAGCAGCATAATATCCTCTATTTTCAACATTAAACGGAACAGAAATTAAAAAAGTTACCTGGCGTCTTTCTCCTGATAATAGTTTAAAAGAAGAATTTGCCTGCTGTTTTAGCCATGAATTAACTAAAACATTTTTCTTATCATTAAATAACTGAATGTTCTCTTTATTATCTATTAATTTAAAACTCTTAATTTTTGTTTCTAATATTAAATCATTATTAGTATTATTTTGAACAAATAAAGTAAAATGTTCGGCGCCACCAGGAACTAGATCAATTTTTTGTTCTGGATTAGAAATAAGCAAGTCATCAGCTAATGCTTGGCTTGTTAAAATGAAAAAAAATAAACAAGGAAATAAAATTGTAAAAAAAATTTTCTTCATTTTATAGTTTTTTTGGATTACGAAATACCAATTTTTGCTTCGTTATTGCAAAATTCTGTCTTTAAGAGAAAGTCCGCCTCTGTTAGCTGGCGAAGGACGAAGACGAAGCCATCCCTTATGGGTAGTCACCTGGCAGAGTGACGATCCCAAAAATTGGCGATTTTATTCATGAAATTGCCTGCTGGAAGTCTTCGTCGTTTCGCTTTGTTTCCTTTCGCTTCATTCCTCGCAAAGACATTTTGTAATTCCAGATAATTATATAGTGGTATTACTTTAAATTTAACTATTGCCATTCCCACGAAAGCGGGAATACAATAATAAAATACAATAATAACAAATGGCTGAATCTAAAATATGACTACTATATTTTATTAGTATATCACACTTTATTTGATTATTGAAAAAAGTATTCTGCCTAGTTTACATAAATTATGCCTGACTAAAGTTCTTTTTATTTTATCAGCAGAATTTTGCTTATAGTCTATACTACTTAATAAATTACGGCCAATTGATTTATATTTTTTTTGATTCAAAACTTTTTTGTCAAAACAAACAAAAAATTCCTTTTTTCTTTTATATTTTTCAATTAATTTTTCATCAGGTTTCTTATTATTATAAATAACATAATTCAAACAATCTTTTCCAAGATATTTTTCAACCACATTAACAAAATCAGAAACGCAAAAATTGTCAGTATGCCCGAATTTGGTCATTAAATTGCATAAATATATTTTTTTTGCCTTAGAGCGACGAATAGCCTCCACTATTCCTTCAACTAAAAAATTCGGGATTAAACTAGTATACAAATCTCCTGGTCCAATAATAATAAAATCTGCTTCCCTTATCGCTTTTTTTGCTTTGAAATTAATCTTTGGTTTAGGGCTTAAAAAAAATCTTTTAGCTTTTTTAACTATTAAAAGTTTAGAAGTGTCTATCTCGCCTTCGCCCGCTATTATATCTCCGTTTTCCATCTCAGCAAAAAGCTTAATCTTTTCTAAAGTAACTGGAATAACTTTTCCCTTGATTTTCAATGCTTTATTTAAAGCTTCAATGGCTTTATCAAAACTTCCGGTTATTTTTTCTAAAGCTGAAATAAATAAATTTCCAAAATTATGCCCATCTAAAGACCCTCCCTTAAAACGATAATTAAACAATTCTCTCATTAATAAATCTGATTCTGAGAGAGCGACTAAACATTGCCTAATATCACCTGGCGGTAAAACACCCTGTTCATCGCGAAGTCTTCCAGTTGATCCGCCATCGTCTGCCATAGAAACTACGGCTGACAAATGCAAGTTTTTATATTTTTTTAAGGCTGAAAGCACTGTAAAAGTTCCAGTTCCTCCGCCAATAATTACAATATTTTTCATAAATAAAATTATATTATTTTTTAAAAAATTTTTTTAAATCTGGTTCAAAATAACTTTTGCCTTTAATCATTTTATATTGACTATAATCTTTGCTCATATGCGAACGATGGACTTCAGTAAAAATTTCTTCAAATCTATATTGCAAACCATGCTCTATAATAGTCCCATAAACCGCATATAAAATATCAGCTAATTCTTTAGCTACATTTTCAATATCTTTTTTAGAAGCTCCTTGAAAATACTCATCCACTTCTTCTTTCATTAACTCAAAACGCAATTTAATTCTATCTTTAGGAATATTCTGCGGTTCATTTCCTATAAGCGCTCTAAATTTTTTGTGAAATTCTTCCACTAATTTTAATTCTTTTTGCATAAATTTAAATATATAGAAATTTATAAAAAAATTTATAAACTATCTTGGATTACGAAATACATAAATTCCGCTGTTTTTGCGAGAAAGGAGCGAAGCGACTGACGAAGCTTGCCTGCCGGCAGGCAGGCAAGCCCAATAATTGGCGATATATTCTCGGGATTGCTTTGTCGTTCCTCCTCGCAATGACATTTCGTAATCCAAGGAAACTAAATAATTAAATCATATTATTTATAAACTTAATAATTTTACGGATAAATTTATAAATTGAATATTGAAATCTACTAATTGGAATATCCCATAATCCCAAAAATTCCGTTATTTTTTCATTTGGCGCGAAACCAATTTTAAAACGGGTAATTCCCTCCCATAAATTTTGGCTGTTACTTTTTTCTTTCTCGGATTTTACGCCTCCTAAATCATAAAATTGAAAACCATTATTTTTAGCGTCTTTTATCGCTGCCCATTGCAATAAATAAGGAGCCATAACATTACGATAAATATTATCAGAAGCACCATGCATATAAACGCAAGTATTGCCAAGGCATCCGATCATAGCTCCAGCGATAATTTTGCTTTTATAGATAGCAAGATATAATTTAATATCAAGATTAGATTGGATCAACATTTTCCAATAATAATCTTTTTTATGAATCGCGAATTTATCCCGCTTAGAGGTGTGTTTTAACAATTTCCAAAATTCATTAAAATCTTCTAGCAAATTATTTCCATTCACTAATTTAATTTTTACTCCTCTTTTTTTAGCTAATCTGATATTATACCTATGCTTTTGTTTCATTTCTTTTAAAATTTTTTCCTCATCTTTTTGAAGATTGATTATCAAAGTTGATCTTGGCTGAATATCGCGATAAGATCTTCTAATTCCTGAATTTTTTAATATTCTAATTTGATCTAAAAATTTTTCATTTGTGATTATCCCAAAATCTATCCTTGCCATTATAGCATTTTCTTTTTGCGCAATATTCTTTAATTCCGCTAATAAAATACTTAATAAATTTAAAAATTGAATCCCACGATTATCTATGAGAGAAAATTTGATAATAGGTCCTCTGTAAATATCTACTGTATATTTTTTAAGAGCTATTTTATCTTTTATAGATAAACAAAGCATTAATATTTTATCATTTTTATCTTTTATACCAAAACGAAAAATCTTTTTGCCTAAAGCTTTTTGGAAATCTCCCCATTCCCAAGATTGTAAAAGCCCTCCATCCTGAGAATTTTTAGCAACAAAATTATTCCACTTTTCTTTTTCATTTTTTTTAAAATATAATATATTCATTTTAAAATTATTAGTGTTTTACAAAACCATCATTTATTAATTTTATTATGGCGTTGAACTTCGGCGGATAATTTAAATTTTCTACATATTTAGACATTTTGACCGTATAAATTTTTTCAACTGCTCTCTTATCTTTAATAGGAATTTTTAATTTTTGCCCTGTTTTTATTTTATTATTCTGTCCAATATTGTTAATTTTTTTTAACTCCTCCATACTAACTTTAAAACGATTGGATATTCTCCAAACTGTCTCTTTTCTCCTAACATAATAAGAAAAAAATTTATTTTCTAAAATTTCTTCTTTATCTTTTCTTGCCCTGCTCTCTATATAAGCCAAAAATTTCTCATAACTTTTGTCTTCTTTTTCCTCTCTTAAATAATCCCAAATAAGACTGCCATTATAACCAGCTAAAGCAATGTCCCAATTTCCCGTTTTATCATAAAGATATTTTAAATATTTAGCGCAAGCTCTGCCGCTTTTCAAGGGATCAAATCTCTCGTCAATTTTTCTATTGATTTTCAAGCCAAATTTTCGCCCGGTTCTTTTGGTAAACTGATAAGGCCCCTTGGCTTTTTTACCAGGCCTTTTTTCCCAATTCCAATAGCTTTCGGGAATAGCTAAATACATAAATTTTTCCGGCGTTCCCTCTTCCCTAAAAATTTTTCTTAAACTATCTTCGTACTTTTTCATTCTCTTGAAAGCTACCTTGAAACTATTTACATATTTGGGATTTTCACTATGCTGTTTCTCCCAATATTCTTGCGTTATTAAAGAATTCTTTATATTAATTTCAATCGGTTCATTAAGCCCCATTCTAAAAATTTCATTAATATTTTTATAATCTTCCTGCTCTTGTTGTTCTTCAGGAGCTAATTCTTTTTCCTCACCTTGAATAATATCCTCTATTTTTTCAATTTCTCTGATATCCTCTTCATTATCTTCTTTAAAAAATTTTATCGTGTTTTCTAAAAAGCTAGCTATTTTTTCATAATCCGCGAAAACTTTAGGCCCTCCCATCACAACGGCTGTTGTTCCTGCTAATTTTAAAAAATCTCTTCTTGTCATCTTTTTTTCAAAATTTTTCTTCTTTTTTTTAATATTTTGATACTTTAATAAAGGGTTTTCAAAACTTGAACTGTTCATTTTTATGCTCATAAAATTATTTAATAATCAGCTGCTAAAATTACAGTTTGCATATTTATTTATTTTTTGCCAAGGCCATTGACAAAATTTAAAAATAAGGTATAATAAATAATTAAAAGAATGATCTTAAGGAGGGAGAGATATG
>JAACEG010000029.1 GCA_011682665.1 Lysobacteraceae bacterium | reverse complement strand
TCTTTAACTTAATATTGTCAATATAAAAAATCAGTTGGAAAAAACAGCCAAAAAATAAGCTAAAATTAATTTACAAAAAGAAGAGTTTATTAATAGTGTTTTGATAATAAAAAATGGTTATAAATTATTTATTAAAAAAATAAAATTTTTATTCGTCAAATGAGCTAAAAAAATTTGATAAAAATAAATTTTCAGGATAGGATAAGAGTATAAGATAAAAATTGTAAGATTTAAAAATATGAAAAAAAATATTATTATTTCTAACCCAATAAGATTAGAAAAGATAAAAAAGGAAATGATAAAAGATGGGGTTGGTAAGATTTATGTTTTGGCTGATTTTGATAGAACATTAACGAAGAATGGCAAGAGCAGACCTTCAATTATTTCAATTCTTCGGGATAAAAATTATTTGAGGTCTGATTATTCTCAAAAAGCAAAAGCTCTTTTTAATAAGTATCATCCTATGGAAGTTGATCCTTATATTCTGATGAAGCAAAAAAAGAAGGCCATGGAAGAATGGTGGAGAAGTCATTTTAATCTTTTAGTTAAATCAGGTTTAAACAAGAAAGATTTGAAAAGTATCATTGAGTTGGGAATAATAGAATTTAGGGAGGGGGTTTTGGAGTTTCTTGATTTTCTAAAAGAATACAAAATTCCTTTAGTTATTATGTCTTCAGGTGGATTAGGAAAAGATCCTATAAAAATATTTTTGAACAAAAAAAAGAGGTTATATAATAATATTCATATAATCTCTAATTCCTATAATTGGGATAAAGCGGGTAATGCAATCAGTGTTGAAGAGCCGATTATCCATTGTATGAATAAAGATGAGACAATGATTCAAAAATTTCCAGTTTTTAAAGTGATAAAAGAAAGAAAAAATGTTTTGCTTTTAGGGGACAATTTGGGCGACATTGGAATGATAGACGGCTTTGATTATGATAATCTTATCAAAATAGGATTTTTAAACAGTGAAATAGAAAAGAATTTAGAAGAGTATCAGCGTAGTTATGATGTTTTGATTCTCAATGATGGTTCTATGGATTATGTAAATAATTTTTTAAAAAAGATAGTATAAAAAAGCAAGGAACTAGGGTATTTCCAATTTTCTATTAATAAAAAATGAAAATTGAAAAATATTTTTATAAACAGAAAAGCAAAGACTGAAGATATAAAAACTAAATTATGAAGAAAAATATTTGTAAATGGTATGACGCCTGCCCGATTGTTGATTTTGCAGAGCAGGGCAAGTTGGATAAAAAATGGGTTGAAAATTATTGCTTGAAAGGTGGACAGAATTGCCAGAGATATGAGATGGAAGAAAAGGGAATTGCTCATCCGGATAATATGCTTCCGGACGGAACAATTTTATCATCCAGCAATCGCTACCTATAATCTGAATACAAAAGTAATTTTGGAAAATGATTTTGTTATATTAAAACAACTACTTTAAAATTTATTTGATTGAACGTTCTGATATAATTTTGCCGACTGGCAAATTTTTTTTCAAAAAAATATGAAAATAATATATTTCATAATTTAAAGTAATTCAATTTTTGAATTATATGAAGATTAAAAAGTTAGATTTTTTATTTTGACACAAAAACAAAAATGTTCTATAATTTGAATTAAGCATGATTAAAAATAAAGGCTATGCAAAAAATTGATTTGAATAAAATTAAGAAAGTTTATTTTATTGAAATTGAAGGAGCGGGGACATCAGCTTTAGCGCAAATATATAAAAAATTAGGATGTGAAGTTTTTGGTTCTGATAATGGTGATCATTTTTATAGAAATATTTTACAAAAAAGGAAAATTAAGACTTTTTCTTGTTTTAATAAAAAAAATATTCCTCAAAATACAGATCTGGTTATTTATTCAACTTGTATTAAAAAAGACAATCCGGAAATTGTTGAAGCTAAAAAAAGAAAATTAAAAATATGGTCGTATCCAAAAGCATTATCCTATTTATTTAATCAAAAATTTGGCATTGCTGTTTGCGGAACTCATGGAAAGACAACTATAACGGCCATGGCTGGTTTTTTATTTAAAAAAGCCAAATTAAAGCCGACTGTTTTGGTCGGAGCTTATATCAAACAATTTTCAGGCAACGCCTTGATTGGTCAATCAAAATATTTTATTATTGAAGCTGATGAATATCAAAATAAATTAAAATATTACAATCCTAAGATAGTGATTTTAAATAATATTGATTATGACCATCCTGATTTTTTTAAAAATTTAAAAGAATACAAACTCGCGTTTAGAAATTTTGTCAGTAAGTTAGGAAAAGATTGTTTGGTTATCGCGAATTTTGACGATGTAAATGTAAGAAGCGTTGTAAAAAATATAAAAGCAAAAGTTATTAGTTTTAATAAAAAAGATATTGGCGAATTTGATTTAAAAATTTTTGGCGAGCATAATAAAATGAATTCTTTGCCAGTTATCGCGCTTGGAAAATTTTTAAAGATAAAAACAGAAATAATCAGGTCAGCTTTAAGGGAATTTAGCGGAGCAAAACGGAGAATGGAAAAAAAGGGAAAATTTAAAAATATTTTAATTTATGACGATTACGCGCATCATCCCGTTGAGATTAAGGCAAGTTTAAAAGCTTTGAGAAAAAAATATAAAAACGAAAAAATATGCTGTGTTTTTCATCCGCATTCTTTTTCCAGAACAAAAGCGTTTTTAAAAGATTTTGCGAAAAGTTTTGAAGACGTTAACAAAATTATTGTTTTAGATATCTATGGAAGCGCGAGAGAAAAGAGTGGAAAAATCCATTCTAAAGATTTAGTTAGGGAAATAAATAAGTTTTCAAACCAAAATAAAGTCTTGTATATTCCTACTATTAAAAAATGCGTTCAATTTTTTCAAAATAAAAATAATCAAAAAAATATTGATATCATTATTACAATGGGCGCGGGTGATGTTTGGCAGGTTGGAGAAAAATTGATAAACAAAAAATAATTTTTTATGAAAAAAATAATTTTGATTATTGTATTTTTATTGTTTATTATTTGTATAGGCGGTTTATTATATTATTATTATAATAATAATTTTATTCTTCAAAATAATATCAAGCAAGCAAAAATAACTAATATTGATAAGGAAACAATTTGTGAAAAAGATGCAGATTGTCTTCCTGAAGATCCTTTAATTGGAATTTTATATCTTTGTAAAGATAAAAAATGCGTTGAGAAGTTTCTTAATAGTCCAGCTTCTAATAATTGCCAAGAGAAAGGAGGAAAAATTGAGATTAGATTAAATGCTAAAGATATTGAATATAGAGTTTGTGTATTTTCAGACCAATCAGAATGTGAAGAATGGAAATTTTTTCATCAAGAATGCCTGCCGGGAGATTTTAATCCTAAAGATGATATTTGGGAGGGGGAAATTATTAAATCAAGAAATATTGAAGACAATTATTATTTTAGAATGCTAAATGGAAGCGAGGTGAAAATAGGAGCTACGGATAATCAAATAAGAGATCTATTAAGCTCTTTAGAAGATAAAAAAAAGATAATTAAATTAAAAGGAATAATGTCCAATAGTTTTGATAGTTCAGGATATAAAAAATTAAATGTTGAACAGATTGTAAATTTAAATGATATTGTTTTCAAACAAATAGATGAAAAAACAAGTTTTGAAAAAGCAAAAAAAGCTATCCAAAAAGATGATAAATTTGTTGAGGAAGGCGGTGATAATCTTGAGTTAATTAATACACAAACATTGAAATGCCCTTATTGTTGGATTTTTGATTTTTATTATTTTGATAAAGAAAAAAATAAAAAAAAGGTAGAAGTAAAAATGCAAGAAGGTGAAGTAAAAAAAATTTCTTATATCAAAGAAAGTGAAATTTTATATGATTGTGAGGAATTTTCAATGGTGAAAGTTTGCACAGAGCAATATGATCCTGTTTGCGCTAAACTTGAAAAGATTTTGCCTAAGAGAGACAATAATAAGCTAAATTCAAATTCTGATTATAAAATAATAGAATGGAAAACTTTTTCTAATCCATGTAAAGCTTGTATTTATAAAAGTAAAGTTGATAAAATTGTTGGTTATAAAAATGGAGAATGCGAGAACATCTAAACATTCAAACATCTAAATATTAAGTTATTAAGTTATTAGTTATTAGATTACAATTTTGAATTTCTAATTTTGATTTTTGAATCAATGACTTAATTTTTAATTTTGAAACATTAAATTATTAAAGAATCTAATCAAAATTCAAAATTCAAAATTATTTATAAAATTCCCATTAGTCCTAATTTACTAAAGTGGGAAACTATTTTACAAAATATTTAATTTTATTTTAACAAAAATTAACAAAAAAAATTATGGTTAAAAGCAATCAAAGAGACCTTACAGAGGTTTTATCAAGTGGACAGAAAAAATATTTTCCGTCTAAAAAAGTTTTAAAAAATGCTGTTGTAAAAGATTATGAAGGGACCTTAAAAAAAGCAAAAAGCAATCCTGAAAAGTTTTGGGAAGAAGCAGCGGAAGATTTGCATTGGTTTAAAAAATGGGACAAAGTTTTAGACAAAAGAAAAAAGCCTTTTTATAAATGGTTTACTAAGGCTAAATGCAATTTAGCTTATAATGCTTTAGACAGGCATATCCAAAATGGGAATAAAAATAAACTTGCTATAATTTGGGAAGATGAAACAGGCAGAAAAAAAAAGTATACTTATTATCAACTTTACGAGGAAGTAAATAAGATGGCGAACGCTTTAAGAGGTCTAGGCATTAAGAAGGGTGACAGAGTGGCAATATATATGCCTAATATTCCTGAAATTGCGATTACAATGTTGGCTTGTTTGAAAATTGGAGCAATGCATTCAGTTGTTTATGCTGGATTTTCAGCAGGAGCTTTAAGGGACAGAATAAAAGACGCGCGCGCAAAAATTTTAGTTACGGCTGATGGAAGTTTTAGACGTGGAAAAGTTATAGATTTAAAAAGTATAGCTGATGAAGCTGTTAAGCAATGTAAAACAATTAAAAAAGTGATTGTCGCGAAAAACAATGGAGCAAAAATCAAATTTAACAAAAGACGCGATATTTGGTTTAACGATTTTATTAAAAATCAATCTGCAGAAGCTAAAACACAAGAGATGGATGCGGAAGATCCGGCTTTTGTTTTATATACCTCTGGGACAACTTCAAAACCGAAAGGAGTTATTCATGTTCATGGCGGATACGCTGTTGGTGTTTTAAGAACTATAAAATGGGTTTTTGATTTAAAAGGAGATGAAATTTTTTGGTGCACCGCTGACCCAGGATGGATTACTGGGCATAGCTATATTATTTATGGTCCCTTAATGGCAGGAATAACAACTGTTATGTATGAGGGTGTTCCGGATGTGCCAACGCCTGATAGAATCTGGAAAATTGTTGAGAAATATAAGGTAAATGTTTTATATACAGCTCCGACCTTGATTAGGGCAATGATGCGTTATGGTTTTGAATGGCCACAAAAACATAAAATGGCGAGTTTACGTATTTTAGGTTCTGTTGGAGAGCCAATCAATCCTGAAGCTTGGAAATGGTTTTATAAATATGTTGGTAAAAATCATTGTCCAATAATGGATACTTGGTGGCAAACAGAAACAGGGATGAATATGATTACTCCTTTGCCAGTAGCGCCTTTAAAGGCTGGGAGCGCTTGCAAGCCATTTCCTGGAATTATTGCTGATATTGTTGGAAAGGAAGGGAAAAAAGTTCCTGCGGGCAAGGGGGGATATTTAGTCATAAAAAATCAATGGCCTTCAATGATCAGGACAATTTTTAATAATCCAAAACGTTATTTAAAAACATATTGGGAACAAGTCAAAGGAGTATATTTTACAGGTGATGTTGCTTATCGCGATAAAGAAGGTTATTTTTGGATACAAGGCAGAACAGACGATGTTTTAAAAATTGCCGGGCATAGAATTGGCACAGCGGAAGTTGAGAGCGCTTTTGTTTCGCATAAAGACGCTGTTGAGGCAGGAGTTATTGGTGTTCCCGACGAAATTAGAGGAGAGGTAATTAAAGCTTTTATTATTCTTAAAAAAGGAGTAAAAGGGACTGATACATTAAAAATTAAATTAAAAAAACAAGTTAGGAAAACTTTGGGGCCTGTTGCAGTTATTAAAGATATTGAATTTGTTGAAAAATTGCCTAAAACTCGCAGTGGAAAAATTATGCGAAGAGTTTTAAAAGCAAAAGAATTAAATTTGCCGTTAGGAGACACCAGCTCGTTGATTTAAAACTTTTATAAAACAAAAAAACTGTATAAAGCAGTTTTTTTGTTTTGTTGATTCTATTATTTTATTTTTAAGACATTAACGATCTTTGTTTTTTTTAGATTACCGTCAAATTTTTTAAGTTTTTTTGTGGTGAATTTAACAAAACCATTAATCGCAGAGAAAAGAGTATAATCTTTTCCTACCATTACATTTTCCCCTGGATGAAATTTTGTTCCTCTTTGGCGGATAATAATTGATCCGACTTTGGCAAATTGTCCATCATGAAGCTTAACGCCTAAACGTTTTGATTTGGAATCCCGCTTGATCCGCCTGCTTTTTTGTGTGCCATATTTTTAAGTTAATTTTTATTTTCTCCCTATTTAGGAAATTCATTTGTTCTCCCCCTTTTAGGGGGAATCTGTTTTTCCCTTCTCCCCCTTTTAGGGGGAGTCAGAGGGGGTATTACCCCACCTAACCTCCCCTAAATAGGGGAGGAACCCGTTATTCTTTTTCTCCCCCTTGTAGGGGGAATTCATTTGTTCTCCCCCTTTTAGGGGGAATCTGTTTTTCCCTTCTCCCCCTTTTAGGGGGAGTCAGAGGGGGTATTATTTATTTTTTACCCCACCTAACCTCCCCTAAATAGGGGAGGAATCCATTATTTGAATTTTTAAACGGTTTATTTAGGGGCTGGTGACGCACTCCATTTCTACTGCAAATTCCAAATTTTGGTCAAATTTTCTAAAAATCTTTTTGGCTTAACTAAGGCTAAACCGCAAAAATTGTTTAAAAAATTTGCCTCAAAATTTAAAATTTTCGCTACGAAAGCGAATGCGTCACCAGCCCCTATTTATATTTTATTTTTAGTATAACGAATTTAGTATAACGAATTCTCAGATTTTGTCAATATGTTTTATTTGATTTTACTTAAAATTATGATATAGTTTTAAACAATATGCCTATAATTATTAAATCAAAAGTAATAAAAGGGGAGGGCGTTGGAAAATCTGTTGGTCTTAAGACAGCTAATTTAGATGTCCAAAATTTAGAAAAATCCGGGTTAAAAGAATTTGGCGTTTATGTTTGTAAAGTCAAATATAAAGAAAAATTTTATAAAGGGCTTTTGCATTACGGCCCTAAAAAAACTTTTAATAATAATATTTCCGCAGAAGTTTTAATAATTGATTTTAATCAAGATATTTATGGCAAAGAGTTAGAAATTGAAGTTTTTAATAAAATCAGGGATATAAAAAAATTTGCTTCCAAAAAAAAATTAATTGAGCAGATAAAACAAGATATTAAAAAAGAAAAAAGCCCCTGTCTCCACTAATATCAAAAAAATAAATTGATATTAGAGCACAGATCAAGGGCTTATGATTTCCAACTTAGAGTTTTTCTCTAATATTTATATTATATACGAAATAAAAAATATGTCAAGGGTTTTTGATAAAAATTTAAAAGTTTTGCTAACAGGCGGGGGAACAATGGGTTCGGTAATGCCTTTAATAGCCATAATGGAAAAATTAAAAAGTGATGAAGCAAATCATCATTTTTTATGGATTATTACAAAAAACGGACCAGAAAAAGATTTTTTATTAAAAAAGGGCGTTGAAATTGAAACAATTTTTTCAGGAAAATTTAGGCGTTATTTTAGTTTTAAAAATTTTATTGATCCTTTTTTTATTTTAATCGGATTTTTCCAGTCTTTTTTTATTATTTTAAAATTCAAGCCAGATATTATTTTATCAGCGGGAAGTTTTGTGAGCGTGCCAACTGTTTTCGCCGGGAAAATACTAAGAGTTCCAATTTTAATCCATCAAATGGATATTAGGGCAGGTTTAGCCAATAAAATAATGACGCCATTGGCAACTAA
The DNA here is from genome assembly GCA_011682665.1 of Lysobacteraceae bacterium. Lineage (GTDB taxonomy): Bacteria > Patescibacteriota > Patescibacteriia > JAACEG01 > JAACEG01 > JAACEG01. The sequence goes on along the minus strand of JAACEG010000029.1, from coordinate 4,212 downwards.
AATTACAGTGGGATTTGAAAAATCATTAAATGATTATCCAAAAAAGAAGACTATTTGGACTGGAAATCCCATTCGGCAAAGCCTCAAAATCAAAACTCCTGCCTCGTCGGCAGACATGCAAAATGCAAAACTAAAAACTAATTTTAATCTGATTGATGATTTGCCGACTTTGCTTGTTATCGGAGGAGGAATAGGGGCTATGGCAATTAATAATTTAATTCAAGATAATTTAGAGGAGTTAACAAAATTTTGCCAAATAATTCATATTACTGGTAAAAATAAATCAATAAAAACCGCTTTTAATAATAGATATCATCATTTTGAATTTTTGCAAAACATTTTTAAAGCTTTTACAATCAGCGATGCTGTTATTTCCCGCTGTGGAATAGGGACATTAAGTGAATTATCCGCTTTTAAAAAACCATCTATTTTAATTCCAATTCCAGATAGCCATCAAGAAGAAAACGCTAATTTTTTTGTGAAAGCCGAAGCCGCAATTGTTTTAAATCAAAAAAATATCACCAATGATATTTTTGTAAGTTCAATAAAAAAAATATTATATAATGAAGATATAAAAAACAAATTAAGCGAGAATATCAGGAAAGTCTTTAAATCCAATGGAACAGAAAAAGTTATAGAAATAATTAAAACTATTATTAGACCTGTTGCATAATTACCTTGAATTACGAAATGTCATTGCGAGGAGGAACGACGAAGCAATCCCGAGGAAAGTTCTGTCATTGCGAGGGAGCGATAGCGACCGAAGCAATCCCAGCAATTGGCGATAATATTCAGGGGATTGCTTCGCTTCGCTCGCAATGACAGGGAGTATTCAGGAGATCGCTTCGCTCCTTTCTCGCAAAGATAGCGAAATTTATGTATTTCGTAGTCCAAGATAATTAACGATTGATCCTTTTAAGCTTCTGTTTTATGTTTTGAAATAAAATATAATTTAGTTAATTCTATTATAATAACGCTAACAATTCCAACAATAAATAAAAGAATCCAACCTTCTATTCCAATAGGAACTGTATAAAGAATTTTCTGCAAAGGAGGCGCGTATATTGCCAAGGAATAAGATATTAGCACTAAAAGAGAGGATAATATTAGCCATTTATTAGAAAATAAATTTATATGCCAAAGATTTTTTCTTAAATTTTTATATGAATAGACAACCATAGCAGTATCAAGTGATATTGCTCCGAAAATTAAGGTTCTCACATAATCTAAATTTAATCCTAATTTTTTCCATAAGTACCAAAATAAAAGAAAAGTTAAAAATTCATCAATTAAGCCTGTGCCAAAAATAAGCATTTTCATTTCTTTGTTTAGAAGAGGGGTTTTGACTGGAGATGGTCCTCTTTGCATTACATTTTTTTCACCTGGCTCAAAAGCATAAGCGATATTTGGCAAAGTGTCTTCTGTAATATTATTCCATAAAATTTGCACAGGCAAAATAGGCAAGGGCCAACCAAAAATTATATTAGTCATACCGATTAGAATAACAGAAGTAAATGAATCAGCTAAAACATAAGAAATTGATTTTTTTAAATTGTCTAAAACGATTCTTCCTTGCTCTATGGCCTTGATAATAATTTCAAAACTGTCATTTAATAAAACAATATCAGCTGTTTCTTTGGCAACTTCTGTTCCAGAACCTAAAGCTATCCCAACATCGGCTTGTTTTATGGCAGGAGAGTCATTTACTCCATCGCCAACCATGGCGACAACTTTTCCTTTTGTTTGCCAGGCTTTTACTATTCTAATTTTATGTTTTGGTTCAGCGCGACAGTAGATTTTTATTTTTTGGCAAATTCTTTTTAATTTGTCATCTGTCATTTTATCTAAAGCGATTCCTTCTATAATTTCAGAGTTTTTAATTTTCATTCCCGCTTTTAGAGCGATACTTTTTGCTGTTTGGCTAAAGTCTCCTGTAATAATAATTGGTTTTAACCCAGCTTCTTTTGCTGTTTGCAGAGCTTGTTTAATCCCATCGCGTAATGGATCCTCAAAAGACATTATTCCCACAAAATTAAATTTATCAATATCTTCCTTTAATATTTTTTTCTTATTAACATTAACTTTTTTATAAGCTACGCCGACAATTCGCAATCCTTGTTTGGCTAATTTATCTATTTGTTTTTTCCAACCTTGTTTTTTCACGGAAATTTTTAATAATTTTTCAGGAGCTCCGGTTATATAAAGATATTTTTGTTTTTTTTCTTCCCTTAAGCTAACTTGATATTTATATTCTGAATCAAAGGGGATTTTATCAATTTCAATAGATTCTTTTTCAAGTTCAAATTTTAGAATTCCTTGTTGAATGCCGGCAACTAATAAGGCCTTATCAGTTGGCGCTCCTTTTATTTTCCATTTATCAACCGTTTTGTCAATATTTTCAATAAAAGCTTCATTACATAAAGCTCCTATTTTAAAACAAAATTTTTTGTCAGGGCTTATAATTTTAGCTAATTTCATTTCTCCTTTTGTAAGAGTTTTTGTTTTGTCAAAACAAATTATAGAAGTTGAACCTAATGTTTCAACTGATGATAATTTTCTAATTAAGCCTTTTTTTCTAAGCAATCTTTCCATTCCAATCACTAAAATTATGGTCATAACTATGGGCAGGGCTTCTGGTACTCCTCCCACCGCCATAGCAACAGAAGCTTCAAATATTTCCACCATATCATCTCCGCGCAAAACGCCTCCAATAAATATTATTATCGCGATAACACTAATTATTATGGTAATCGTTTTTCCGAGTTTAGCTATTTTTTTTTGTAAAGGAGATTTTTTTTCTTTTACTTCCTTCAACATTGTGGCTATTTTCCCTGTTTCTGTATGCCTGCCGATAGCAGTAACGATAATAGTTCCCAACCCAGATTCTACGAGCGATCCAGCATAAGCCATATTATTTCTTTCAGCCAAATGAATTGTTTCAGGCATAACTTCTCTTGTTTTTTGAGATGAAATCCATTCGCCGGTTAAAATAGCTTCAGAAATTGATAAATTATTTGCCCTGATAATTCTTCCATCAGCTGGCACGCGATCTCCAGCATTAAGAAAAACCAAATCGCCCAAAGTTATTTTTTCTCGTGGAATCTCAGATTTTTTCCCTTCACGGATAACCTTTGCTGTTGTTTTTAAAACTTTTTTTAATTTGTCAAGAATGTTTAATGTTTTTCGTTCCTCCCAAAAACCAAATATCGCATTTATAAAAACGGCAAAAAAAATTACTATTGTGTCAGTCCAATTGCCGACAAAAAACATCACTACTCCAGCAATAATTAAAATATAAACAAGAGGGCTTTTAAATTGATTAATAAATAACCAAAAAACAGAAAAATTCTTTTTTTTAGGTAATTTATTTAAACCAAAAAATTTTCTTCTTGCTTGCGCTTCTTGCTCTGATAAGCCATTATCAATATTTGTTTCCAATAAATCAGTTGTTTCTTCTGTTGTCTTATTATACCAATTTTTAGTTAATTGAAATTTTTTAAATTTATTAGTTGAATTCATTATATAATATGTTAAATATGATATGTTAAAATAGGTTAAATCGTAGATATTCCTTGTCAGCTTGCTGCGGGGTAATTCATTTTTTATAGAATAACATAAATTTATCTATAAAACAAAGTAAATTCTAAAAAATTAAAAATATTAAAAAATAATTTATTTTGTATTGTGGGTAATTTATGATTGTATAAAAAATAAAAATTTGCTATAGTTATAATAATCTGCGAATTACGAAATATCTAAATTTCATCGTCATTGCGAGGTCCAATGGACTCCGAAGAGTCATACGAACTCCTTCGGAGAGGAACAACGAAGCAATCCTAAGAAAAACTCTGTCATTGCGAGGAGGAACGACGAAGCAATCCCGAGGAAAAACTCTGTCATTGCGAGGAGGAACGACGAAGCAATCCCAGCAATTGGCGATAATATTCTTGGGATTGCTTCGCTTTGCTTGCAATACAGGGGGTATTCATCGTCATCGCGAAGAGCTCGCAATGACAAAAGATTTATTCGCAATAACAGTGAAATTTATGCAAAAACAGTATTATATTTATATAATAACGAATCAGAGAAACACAGTATTTTATACAGGTGTGACAAGTAATTTAGAAAGAAGAATAGAAGACCATAAAAATAAAGTCGTTAAAGGTTTTACTAAAAAATATAATATAGATAAATTAGTTTATTATGAAATAT
>JAACEG010000028.1 GCA_011682665.1 Lysobacteraceae bacterium | reverse complement strand
TTCGTCGTTCCTCCTCGCAATGACATTTTGTAATTCAAGGTAATAAATATAATACGAATGATACGGATTATTAAGCTCCTATTGTTATCATTCGATTCCAATCGATCTGTAAAATTACTCCAAAAGATACAACAAAAATAACTATTGTCCCAAGACAAAATAAGGAAATCATAAAAACACTAAGTTTAGTTTTGAATCCAAAGCGAAAAATATGATAAAGATTAAAAAAGGCAAATATTAGAAATATTATTATAAAAAGAAAATAGGGGATTAGCAGAAATGATAGAGTAAAAGACATAAAATAAATAAAACTCAAAAATATTTCAGTCATTAGTCATTAGTCATTGAAAATTGATTATTGAAAATTGATTGAAAATTGAAAATTAGAAATTGAAAATTTTTAAAATTACAATAAAGAGTCTGACGATTTTAAACTTAAATGTTTATAAGCTTCTTTCGTAACAATTCTTCCGCGCGGGGTTCTTTGTAAAAAACCTAATTGCATTAAAAATGGTTCATAGATTTCTTCAATAGTGTCAATTTCTTCAAAAGTTGTGGCGGCTAAAGTTTTAATACCGATTGGTCCGCCTTTAAATTTTTCAATAATTACTTTTAAAATTTTAATATCAACCTCGTCTAATCCTAATTCATCAATTTCCAATTCTCTTAAAGAATCTTTACTAATCTTTTTAGTTATTATGCCATTTGATTTTACTTCCGCAAAGTCGCGAACTCGTTTTAAAAGTCGATTTGCGATACGAGGCGTTTTTCTCGATCTTTGGGCAATTTCAGTTATTGCTTCATTTTTAATATTAATTTTTAGAATTTTAGAATTTCTTAAAATTATTTTTTCAATATCTTCCAGATCGTAAAAATTTAAATGATAAATATTGCCGAATCTATCGCGAAAAGGATGTGAAAGCAGACCTATTTTAGTTGTCGCGCCTATAATTGTAAATTTTGGAAGTTCTAATCTTAAAGTTCGCGCTGAGGGCCCTTTGCCAATAATAATATCTAAAGTATAATCTTCCATTGCGGGATATAATACTTCTTCAATTACTTTATTCAGACGATGAATTTCATCAATAAATAAAACGTCGCCTTCTTGCAAATTAGTTAAAATCGCGGCTAAGTCTCCACTTTTTTCAATAGCAGGGCCGGAGGTAACTTTAATATTAACATTCATTTCATTGGCAATAATGTGTGCTAAGGTTGTTTTGCCTAATCCAGGAGGGCCATAAAGCAAAACATGCTCAAGCGGTTCTTTTCGTTTTTGTGCGGCTTGCATAAAAATCTTTAGATTATTTTTAACTTTTTTTTGTCCAATATATTCTGATAGTTTTTTGGGACGTAAAGAAATATCAAAAGATCTATCTTCTTTTTTCTCGTTAGAAGATGTTATTTTATTTTCATTATTATTGTTCATAAAGTATAATGCGAATACTGCGAATATATATTAGCGTCATTCGCATTTATTCGTATATTAGCATTATATTGTAGTTATTTTAACTAATTTTAATTTGTTTTTACTGCCAGATATTATTTTAATTTTATTTTTTTCAACGCAAAATTCTTTACTTAAAAGTTTTATTAATTCTGCATTAGCTCTTCCTTTTTCAGGCAATGAAGCAATATCAATTTTAATAGTTTTGTCTGCCAATATATTCTTTATTTTTGATTTAGACGCCTTAGGGTTAACTTTAATTCGTAAATATATTTTTTTCTCATTATTTAATTTTTCTTTTTCTTTTGTAAGCATATTGTATTTTTATAATATAACTTTTTTAATTTAGTTGCAAGGTCTTGTGTTTTTTTAATTTTATGTTATATTTTATAAAATAGGGCGTATAGCAACGCTTTTGTTTGTTATAATTATAACTGTTAATTAATTTAGTAAGAGTTTTGATAGTTTTAAAAAAATTTTGAATTTTGTTTCGCAGATAATTGCGGGATTGATTGAATACTTAATTATTTAATATTTAATTTTTAAACAAAAAAATAATGGTTCGGAAATTGAAAATTGTAAATTGTTTTATACCCCCTCTAACTCCCCCTATAAGGGGGAGAACTATAAAATAAATTCCTCCCCTATTTAGGGGAGGTTAGGTGGGGTAAAAAATTGAAAATTGTAAATTGAAAATTTTGAATGTTATAATACTTCATTTTACTTTTTTTAATTTTGTTGTCGAATTGACTAGATAATACATATAATTATATTCGGGGATCGTCTAATGGTAGGACATCAGGTTTTGATCCTGACGATCGGGGTTCGAATCCCTGTCCCCGAACTATCCTTTGCTGAAGCTACGGAATAGCTTTGCCATTTTATAAGGTTATTGTGTCATTATTAAAATAGATTATGGATAACTCTACTTTATCAAAAAAGGCCGATAATTTATTGACAGTAAGTTCCAATATAAAAAAAATTTTTCAAATAATTTATCAAGAGCAAAATAAAGAAAAAGATGATGAAGATGAAATTCCAAAAATCATTGTTTCTGAATTAGTTTCTAAAATGGCTTTTTATTATGAAAAAATACGCAATTCAGTTGACTATGAAGAAGAGCATCTTTTAAGAAAAAATGCTATCAAGCGAATCTTAAAACGGCAAATAGTTATAGAAGGGGCAGTAACTATTAAAAAAACAGATAATTATAATGTAGCCAAACATTTACTTGTCGAATTAATAAGGGCTGCCTATTTGCCTAATAATTCTATTCCCGAAAATAGAATAGATGAAATTAGTAGAATACTAGAAAGATATTTGAAGCTAAAAGAATATAGTTTGCGAAAATTGGCAAAATATGAAATTAAAGAAAGGAATAATTTTAGCAATTGGATAGTAGCTTTAATGGCCAGTGATATAGAAGAAAAGTTTAGCAATAATCCTGTTAATTCCGCTGTAATTGCCGATATGCATGAAATATTAGTTAATAATATTAATTTACCAGATGACTCAAAATATAAAAAAGACAAAGAAATCCAAATTTATATTGGAATTTATAGAAATTTTTTAAAGTTTGATAAGGATATGCTTAATTTTTTGCTTTTTAAGTATTACAATATTAATTGGGATAAATTTTCTGATGATGAAATTAAAAAAGTAGCAGATAATATTTTGTTTTTACGCGCAAGAATAGAAAAACAAATTAATCATCCATTAACTTTTCAAATAGATAAAATAATAAGCCGTTATACCGTGTTTTTTAAAATTTTAATTGATGTTATTGCGGAAAATCCAGTTAAAGTTTATGAAGAATTAAAAAAAAATCCAAATTTTTTTGAAAGAAAAATAAAAAATGTTTGTAATAAAAAATATAGTATTTCCAGAAAAAAATTATGGCGAGCGGCAATTAGAAGTATTATTTATATTTTCATTACAAAATCAGTAATAGCTTTTATTTTGGAAATCCCTGTGTCAAAATTTTTTAAACAAGAAATAAGTCTTTATTCTTTGATTATAAATATTAGCTTCCCAGCAGTTTTATTGTTTTTAATAGTTTTATTTTTCCGCCTTCCGTCTGATAATAATACAAATAAAATTATTCAAGGAGTAGAAGAGATAGTTTTTGAAGAGAAGAAACGTAAAAAGCCATTTTATTTCCTTAAACATGCAAAGCGGAGCAGGCTATTAAATAGTATTTTTGGGATAATATATTTTATTAGTTTTTTTCTATCTTTCAGTATAGTGGTTTGGGGTCTTAATAAAATAGGGTTTAATTGGATAAGTATTATAATATTTTTGTTCTTTTTCACTTTGGTAAGTTTTTTTAGCGTTCGCATTAGAAAAAATGCTAAAGAATTAGTTGTTATCCCAGCGAAAGAAAATATATTAAGTTTTATTGCTGAATTTTTTTATATTCCAATTATATCAACTGGAAAGTGGCTAAGTAATAAATTTTCCCAAATTAATGTTTTTGTTTTTATCCTTGATTTTATAATAGAAGCTCCATTTAAAGTGTTCGTGTCAATCACGGAAGAATGGACTAAATACGTGAAAGAGAGAAAAGATGAAATAATTTAGCGCGAAATAGATTTCCACATATTTTCTATCTTGACAGAGTATTTTTATTATTTTAAAATACAAAATATTAAATACATTTTCTTCTTTTACATAATTGTATGGAGGGAAGAGCAATTCCCTAAATGGGAATTGTTTAATTTTTATAAATATATGTTGTCTAAAAAATCATTCAATTTTTCTTTTAGAAATTTAATCATTATTTTAGTAGTAGCTTCTCTTATTGGTGGAGGAATAATATATGTTGGGGTTAAAACTATATCTTATAGCATTTATAAATATCAGAAATGGGGAACAAATAAACATAATGGTTTTTTTTCTGAATTAAAAGAAGTTTTTGAGAAAAAAGCTCCTCAAAATATTCAGCCTATAAAAATAGTAGATGAGCAGTCTCAGGTAATAAAAGTTGTTAAAAAAGCGTCTCCGGCTGTTGTAAGTATTGTCGCTTCTGCTGAAGTGCCTGTTTTTGAAAATTATTTTGGAGATCCTTTATATGGTGTGCCAAAAGAATTTCAAAGATTTTTTAATTTTCGTATTCCAGAACAAAAACAAAAAGGAACAAAAAAGCAAAGGATTGGAGCAGGAACAGGATTTTTAGTTTCTTCTGATGGTTATATTATAACAAATAAGCATGTTGTTGAAGATGAAAAAGCTGAATATACCGTCTACTTAAATAATAAAGAAAATCGCGGAGATAAAATTAAAGCAAAAGTCTTAGCCCGTGATCCGAATAATGATTTAGCGGTATTAAAAATAGATAAAAAAAATTTGCCATATTTGAAATTTGGAGATTCAAATAGTCTTCAAGTTGGTCAAACCGCTATTACTATTGGTTATGCCTTGGGTGAATTTGATAATACCGTGAGCAAGGGGGTTATTTCTGGTCTTTCGCGTACAATCACAGCAGGAGGAGGATTTAATTCTCATTCTGAACGATTGAAGAATTTAATTCAAACTGATGCCGCTATCAATCCTGGAAATTCTGGGGGACCGATGTTGGATATTGATGGGGATGTTATTGGAATAAATGTGGCTATGGTAACGGCTGAAAATATTGGCTTTGCTATTCCTGGAAATGATGCGAAGGATGTTTTTGATCAGGTTAAAAAAACAGGTATTATTAAAAAGAAAGAGATTGCTTTTTTAGGAGTAAGATATATCCCCATAACAGAAGAATTACGATCAAAAAACAAGCTTCCTTATGATTATGGCGCTTTAATAATAAGAGGAGACACAAAGGAAGATTTAGCGGTAGTTCCTGGGTCTCCGGCTGATAAAGCGGGGATAGTTGAAAACGATATAATTTTGAAAGTTGATGGTAAAAAAGTAACACTTAGAAATCAACTTGTTGATTTAATTTCTAAATACAAACCAGGAGATAAGATTACTTTGAAAGTTTATCATAAAGGAAAAGAAAAAGAAGTAAAAGTTAATTTAGGTAAAAATTAAAAATTTTATATGATTTATATTACTGGACATAAGCCACCGGACTTAGATAGTGTTGCCGGCGCAATATCTTTTGCTAATTTTAAAAATAAGTCAGAAAAAACAAATCAGTATAAAGCGATTATTCCTTCCAAAGTAAATCAAGAAACAGCTTATGTTTTAAAGAAATTCAATTTTAAAATTCCAGTTTTGTTAAAAAACGCAAAAGGAAAAAATTTGATTTTAGTTGATCATAATGAGTTTTCTCAAGCCATTGACGGGATAGAAAAGGCTAATATTATTGAAATCTTAGATCATCATAAAGTTAATTTTAAATATGAGAAACCGATTGTTTTCGAAGTTAAGCCCTGGGGTTCTGTTTGTTCTATTATTGCTGAAAAATATTTTCAAAACAGAATTAAAATCAGCAAAGAAATGGCAGGGCTTATCTTGTCCGCGATTTTAGTTGACACTGTGATTACAAAGTCGCCGACTTGTACGCCAAAAGATATAGAAATAATAAAAAAGCTGTCATCATTGGCTAAAATTGCTGATTGGAAAAAATTTGGAATGGAAATTTTTAAAGTCCGTTCCAGCGTTGTTAATCTTTCTTCAAAAGAAATTATAAAAAGCGATTTTAAAGATTTTGATTTTAAGGCAGGTAAGTTTGGAATAGGGCAGGTTGAGACAGTTGATTTAGGCGAGATTAAACCTCTTGAAGGCAAGCTTTTATTAGAATTAGAAAAAATAAAGAAAGCAAGAAATTATCATACTATGATATTGTTTATTACGGATATTATCAAAGGCGGATCAGAATTTCTTGTGGCAAGCAATGAACAGAAAAAAATTGAAAAAGCCTTAGGCGCCGAATTAAAACAGGGCAGGGTATATTTAAAAGGCATTATTTCCAGAAAAAAACAAGTTACGCCAGGGCTTTCTAAAATTTTTGATAGATAATTTTTGAATTTAATTTTTCAAAAAATAAAAACGCGGATTTCCCGCGTTTTTTAAATTAGCTTGAATTATGTAATATTATTACTTGTGCTAAGCCCTCTTAAAAGTAGGTGTTTTTCATTCAAAAACATTTTGGATAGCGTTAAAATTAGGTAAAGGCCTCTTAGCTTTTTTATTTAATCTTAATTCAACTTTATTAAAAAGATCTATATCAATATTTTCTATTGCTGATTTATTTTGAAGATTGTAAATACTATTTATATTTTTTAAAGTTAAATAAAAATTTTTATATAAAAATAAAATTAGAAAAATAATAATAGCGATAAAAAATAAAATAATTATAAAATATAAAAATTTTATAAGGTTAGTATTTTTAATCTTTTTGAATATTTTATGTTTCATATTTTTTTTAGGGGCTGGTGACGAGAGCCGTTTCTACTGCAATTTTCATCTTTTGGTCAAATTTTCTTCAAATTTTTTTACCTTACCTTAGGGTAGGCTAA
>JAACEG010000027.1 GCA_011682665.1 Lysobacteraceae bacterium | reverse complement strand
ATATTTATATTATTTAAAATTTATATAAATAATATTACAATTTATACTTCTATTTTAACAAAGAATAATCGCTGAGTAAATGGGGATACATTTAAAAATTATTCAAAGCACTTTGTAGATTTGGACATCTTTATTATCATAAACTTTTTTTAAATATTTTTTCTCATCAGGATTAAAGGAGCCAATGTTTTGCTCTAAATTGCTGTAAAAAATATAATCAATTCGGGAATTTTTTAAAAATTTCTTTTTTTGTTTATCTGATTTATTAGTTCTAAAGAACCAAACTATTTTGTTTCTCTTGTATTCAGAGTTTGTTGTTTCTACCCAATGGCCGGCGTAAACTTTTTTTGTCGCTATTGCCGGTATAATATTTCCTATTAAAACAGATGAAAAAATAGTTTCATTTTTTTTGACGTTTTGTTTAATCCAGAGCATTGCTTGTATTTTTGAAGTATGCAGATAGTTCATTTTTTGATAAGAGACAATAAAGCCTTCTGTGATTACATATAAATTAGATAAACTTAAGAATATAAAAATAAAAGATAATAACAAAATAGTTACTGCTTTACTTTTTTTAAAATTAGATATAAATTTTAAATTTTTAATATTTTCATAAATAACAAATATGGCGATGACAGACAGAATTACTATTGGGATTTGCATCCCCATAGTAAGTCTTCTTTGGAAGGCAATTAACGGACAAAATATTAAAATAAAATTTATAATAAACCAAACAATTAAAAAAAGATTTTTATTATTTATTTTTTTGTTTTTTATTAAATAATAGATTCCATAAATTGCCAAAAATAAGGGGATTCCATAACTTATTATCGTTATAAAAAGAGACGGCGTGGCGCATAAATTTTGTTTCGCTTTTTCTTGAGTTATTGGATCAACTAAGATTTTCGTTAAATGATATAAAATTGACGGTAAAGAAATAAAACCGATTATAAAAAGATGTTTCATTCCCTTTAAAAAAATCTTTTTTTGTTTTTGCAAAAGAAGAATAATCAAATATACGGATATTACACTAAAAATAGTAATTAAAAAAAAGGGATGAAAATTAAAATAAAACAAAGCTGTTATTCCGGCGATCAAACTGTATTTTATTTTATTAGTATCAAGAGCAATAAGAAAAAAAAGAAAAATTAAAATAAGGCAAGTGAGCGAAGCAATAAAATGAGGGCTTTGATATAAAGTTAGAAAAGTATTAGATTCTGTTGCCCAAAGATCTAAGGGCCAATTATAATATCCTTTTTCAATTTCAACATAATAAGATGAATTTAAGATTGGAGATAAAAGAGCGCCTAATCCTGACGAAAAACTGATCAAGAGAAAAGCGATTTTTCTTTTAACAATATTTTTAAAAAAATAAGATATCAGAAAATAAATTGCGAATAAGCAAGGAATAATTAATAAAATTCGTGTTAGATGAAAAGCCAGAAAAGCGGATAAATGAAATATTTTAGCAAATAATCCGATAATTAGCCAAAAGATATTAAAATTTTTTTCAGGAAATAATTCATTATTAAATAAATTTTCCAACATTATATTTCCATCCTTAATTTGATTAATATAAGATTCATAAACAAATAAATCTGTGGGCGCGAGGTGTGCTCCGGTGTAAAAATATTCATTGGAAGAATTAAAATATCCATAAAGATACGGCAAAGAAGTAAAAATAATTGCAATAATGCTTACAATAAATATTAATTTGAATTCAGATTTTTTTATGTTTAAAAATTTTAACATATTAATTTTTTTAAATTACGAAATTTATTTTAGAGCGGTTTTCCCCCTTTGAAAAAGGGGGAACAAGGGAAATTTTTTGATTAAAAATTTTAAAATCCCCCCAATCCCCTAATATAGGGAGGAAACCATTATTTTTATCCCACCTAACCTCCCCTAAATAGGGGAGGAACCTGTTTTTCAGGATTCTCACTCTTGGAGGGGAAACCTGTTTTTTGTTCTCCCCTTTGTAGTAAGATTATTTTATAATTTAAAATGATTTAATAAAATCGCTGATTAATAAATTTAAATTATAACCTTGGTGGATTATTGCAAAGACCGAGATAATAATTGCGAAATTATAATATTTTTTTCCAGTGATAATCAATAGGGGTATAATCCAAATAAAGTACCAAGCCTGCAACCAAAAACTTGCCACAAAAAGATATAAAATAAAAGCCAATAAAATTTTGTTAATTAGTTGCTTTATATTTTGCGGCTGGTTGTGAAAAAGAATAAATAAATAAAAAAGAAAAAAAGCAAAATAGGAAATTATTTTTACAACTAAGACTTCATTACTTATTTGGCTTATTATGAAAGGGAAAAAAGAAAGATGGCTTTTACTAATCATTCCTGCTTGATGCAAAATTCCTTGAAAAATTTGATTGCTGTTTAAAAAGGGAGCGAAAAGCGTGATAATAATAATAAGCGAAATTATTAAATTAATAATAATAAATTTCCAGTTTTTGATTATGTTTATAAAAAATTTATTACTTTTATTTTTTTGTTTTAAAATGAAAATTAAAAAAAACGGAATGATAATTATTGAGATATATTTTATCATCACGGACAAAGTTAAAAGCGGAATTACTGAATAAAACTTTTCTCTTATTAAATAATAAAGAGCTAATAAAATAAAAAAAACCATTATAATATCATTATGCCCCTCATTTGCGATTTCAAACAGCAAAAGTGGATTCCATAAAAAAAGCAAGAAGTATTTATTTTTTTTATCAAAATCCAACAAGCTTATAATTTTATAAATTATCCAGAAACATAAGAAAAAGAACATTATAGCAAGTAGTTTAAAAAGCATCACGCCGACAAAAATATTATTAAAAGCAAGCAGGGCGGGTAAAAATGAAATAATCATCCAAAGCGGGCCGTAAATCGTCGGAGTTGATTTTGCTAAATCTGAAATATATTTAGAAAGCGGATTTTGCGGAAAATTAACAGGCGCTATAAGAAAGGGATTTTGATGATAAACTGTAAATACTTCCGCGCGAAAAAGATAATTATAAATATCTCCCGGACCAAGCGGAAAACTGAAAAGTAAAGTTAAATTAAAAATAATGCTGAATAAAATAATAATTTTTAAGGTTGTTTTACTTTCAGAAATTTTTATTTTTTTAGTTAGTAAAATTAAAAAACTAAGTGAGGAAATAATGAAAAAAGAGTATAGCAATATTTTTTTTTCTAATAAAGCAGGAAAAATATTTTCTAAAATTATTACTGATAAGTAAATAACTTCTATCAAGATTCCCCAAAAAATTAAAACTTTGTTTTTTCTAAAAAAGTTTAACATTTTTTTAATTTAGATTAACTTTGTTTGGCTGCGCGTTAGGAAAGACGAACATAAAAAACAAATTATATAGGAAAGAAGAATGGATTATAATTGTTTTATTTAAAATGGGAATTTCTATACCTGAAGATAACCAGGGATTATATAATCCCACAGCTGAAATCATTATTGATAAAATAAGAATCAATAAAAAAATAGTCTTTAATTTATTTGTTGGTTTTATAAATAAAAAAATAGTGAAAAAATAAAGTAAGGGAGTAACAGCTATTAGCCAGCGAAAAGCATAAGATGCTCCCCCATAATCGCGAATTTTTATTATATAAAATAGAATTATTATTAAGAAGCCTATTGAAATTAAAAAAGCCTCTTTATAGAAGAGATGTTTTTTATTTTTTATCCAACATTGTTTTAAAATATTTTGTTGTTTATATAGCAAGGATAAATGAAGATTTAATTTTTTTAGACAAGATATAATATTTTGTAGCAAAGGCACTGGATTTATTATTTTATAAATTGCGTAAAAAGAAAAAAATAAAATTGGGGAATAAAAAAATAATCCTCTGGAGCCGAAAAGTATATTAAAGGTGTAAATAAAAATGTTGCGTTTTACGATCATCCTTCTAAAATCAGCCCAATATTCAGGATGAAGTTGGGCGGGTAAAAAATCTCCAGTAATTTGGACATTAAGATATAAATGGATTATAAGAAGAGGGATTGAAGCTAAAAGATAATAGATGATTTTTTTAGAGCGTAAAGTAAATAAAAAATAAAGAAAAAATAATCCTAAAAAGGTAAGACCGGTCGGTAGATCAATTACGCTTGATAGAGAAGCAAAAAAACCTGAGGCGATAAGATAGAGATTAATTTTTTTTGTTTGCGTTTTATTAAATTTTACTTTTAATAAATAATAGAAACTAATAAATAAAAAGCTTCCCGCCGCAATATGATTGTTCAAGGTAGAGGAATAGGGCATATATAATGTTCCCAGTCCTAAACCAAAGATCAAAAGAGCGCAATACTTTTTTTTTATTTTTACTTTCGTTTTTTTTTCTATAAGATTTATAGCTTTATAAAAATAAAAAAGGAGTAGAAGAAAGGGGAGGCCGGTCAAAATTAAAGTCATCAAGTAAACCGCCAAAGAGTTATCTGTGTATTTTTCTAAAGAAGGGAAATCAAGATTAAGATATTTATGAAGAATATAATAGAAGCCAGCACCGATGAAAGATAGGACAGGCGGTTTAGAAGAATAATAGTTTCCATCTCTAAATATTTTATCACAAGTATATCCATGTTTTTCATTTATTGAGAATGTTCCTTGCTCAGCAATTGATTCTATAGTCATAAATCTTGAGGCCGAGTTTACATTCCAAATATGTTTTTGGGTAAACAAAAGCAGGAAGATAACAAAAAAAACAAAAATTAATAAAAAATAGTTTTGTTTTAAGAAAGGTTTTATTTTATTGAAGTAATTTTTCATTAATATTGAAGTTATTTTTTAATATAATGAATTTTTTCTTTAGAAGAATTTTTTTTTGTAATAATTTCTCCTAAAAATCCCATTGAGATTAGTTGAATACCTGTTATAATCAAAAGAATACCTAAAAACAATAAGGGCCTATTACCAATCGGTCTTTCTCCTGAAATCCATAAAATAGATAGATAGAGGCAAGCAATCAATCCAACAAAAAGAAGCAAAAATCCTATTCCCCCAAAAAAATGTGCTGGTTTTTTAGAGTATTTAGTTAAAAAAAGTATATTAATTGGATCAAGTAAATAATTTTTGAATCTTCGTAAGCCAAATTTGCCATATTTTGATTCACCGAATTTTCTATAATTATGCTTGATTTTTAACTCACCGACTTTAAATCCTTTTTCATAAGCCAAGACGGGCAAAAATCTGTACAATTCTCCATAGACATTTATATTTTTAATTACTTCTTTTTTATAAATTTTAAATCCGCAATTGAAATCATGAAGTTTTATTCCGCTTAATAAAGAAACTGTAATATTAAAAATTTTAGACGAAATTAATTTTATTAAACCATCTTTTCTTTTTTGTTTCCAGCCGGAAACTAAATCATATCCTTTGTTTATTTTTTTGATAAAATTAGGAATTTCTAAGGGGTCGTCTTGTAAATCCGCGTCCATTGTAATAATTAAATCTCCTTTTGCTTCTTGGAATCCAATATTTAAGGCAATTGATTTTCCAAAATTTTTTTTAAAATGAATAATAGTTATTTTTCCTCTACCATCCGCTTCGCCAACTGGCGGATGGCGGAGCGAATGGGCTTGTTTTAATCTTTTTAAAATCTCATAAGAATCATCAGTGGAGCCATCATCTATGTAAATTATTTCATAGTCAAAATTTATAAAAGATAGAACTTTGATGATTTTTTTATTTAATTCTTCTATTGATTCCATCTCATTTAAGAGGGGGATTATTATGGATATTTTTTGTTGATTATTTTTGTCCATACAATTTTTTTATTCTTTTTTTTAATTCTAAAATATTTTTAAAATATTTTAGGCTGAGAGAAACGACTTTTACCCTGCTTCTATCTTGTTTCTCCCTAATATCTTCCCATTTTATTGGTATTTCTTTAATTTGATATCCGAAATGCTCACTTAAAAGTAAGAGCTCTGAGTCAAAAAACCATTCATTATCTTTTATTTTCGGAACAATTTTTTTGATTATTTCTTTATTAACAGCTTTAAAACCGCAAGGCAGATCAGAAATTTTTGAGCCTAAAATTATTTTTTTTATTAGCTGATAACCATAAGAAACAAATTTTCTTATTATTATTCTATTAGTTTTTGATTTTTTGTGGAACCTAGAGCCAATAGCTAGATCATAGTTTTCATTTTTAATGGAATTTATCAATTCAGGAAGAGCCTTTAAATCGGTGGATAGATCAGCATCCATAAAAATATAAACATCAGCTTTAAATTTTTGCCAGCTTAATTTTATGGCCCTTCCTTTCCCTTTTTTAGGAATGAATAAGTATTTAATTTGTTTAAATTTTTTTGATAATTCTTGCGCAATTTTTGCGGTTTGATCATTTGAACCATTATCAGCAATAATAATTTGCCAATCATCTTCAACTATATTTTTATTCAAAAAATTAAAAAGCTCAATAACATTATTATTGAGTATTTTTTCTTCATTATAGCAAGGGATAGTTATATTTAATCTCATATTTATTTTTCTATTATTATAAAATTATTTCCTAAACCAGAGAAATGTTTTAAAATTTTTCCTGGAATAACAGGTTGATTATCATTAAAAATATATAATGCTTTATTCTTAATCTTTGGAATTTTATTTTTAAAAAATATATATTTATTTAATATATATTTATTTAGATAATCAGTATTTTGTTTATTTATTGTTTGTGTTATTTTGGGGTCTATTTTTAAAAAGAAAGCAAAAAATAAATATCTTATATCGTTACTAATTACAATTTTATCATATTGTTTTTGATTATTTTTAACAAATTTCATAGCCTCAACTTGCGCGTTTTGCTGTTTTTGATACTCAGATAAATTATTATATTTATAATTATAAAAAAAAGATATTATGATATGAAATATCATAAGTAGTATTATTATATAGATTACTTTTGTTTTTGTCCATTTATTTTTGTTTTTGTCCATAAAAATATTATAAATTCCAAGAGCAGAGATAATTTGTAGAAGCGGGAGAAAATGGATTGATCTTAGGGGATGGATAA
>JAACEG010000106.1 GCA_011682665.1 Lysobacteraceae bacterium | reverse complement strand
AAAATAATTTTTTATGAAAAAAATTTTAGAAAAAGATATTAGAAAAGTTCTGTCTAAAGAAAAACATCCAGAAATAAATTCTAGTTTAATAGAACTTGGAATAATAAAAAATATAAATATAAAAAATGACCTTGTTTTAGTTGTATTGGCATTTCCTTTTTTAGGTATTCCGATTAAAGAAGATTTAATAAATATTGTCAAAAAATCTATCTGGAGTTTGAATAAAGATATAAAAGTTAAAACAAAGATTGTTGAAATGAACGAGGAAGAGAAAAATAAATTTATGGAAAAAGCAAAAGAGGGATGGAAATTTTGAAATTATTTTTAAATGTTTTTAAAGAATAATGAGAAGTTTATAAATTTATGAAAATTGCAATTACTGGAGGAAAAGGTGGAACAGGAAAATCCACTTTAGCAACTGCCTTGGCTTTTGCCTTAGCGCAAGAGAAAAAGGTTTTATTAGTTGATACAGATGTTGACTGCCCAGGAGACCATTTGATTTTAAGCATAAAATTAAAAAAGGTAAAAAATGTAGAAAGTTTAATTCCTAAATTTGATGCTAAAAAATGTATTCGTTGTGGAAAATGCGCGCAGGTTTGTCCAACCCATGCCATTGCTTTTGTTAAAAATAAAAATCCGATTTTTATTCCAGAACAATGCATCGGCTGTAAAGCCTGTGAAATAGTTTGTCCAGTCAAAGCCATCTCTGAGACAAAACAAAAAGTAGGGAAAATTTTTGCAGGAAATAAAAAAAATCTTACTTTAATATCAGGGCAGTTAAATCCG
This sequence comes from Lysobacteraceae bacterium, assembly GCA_011682665.1. GTDB lineage: Bacteria > Patescibacteriota > Patescibacteriia > JAACEG01 > JAACEG01 > JAACEG01. The sequence goes on along the minus strand of JAACEG010000106.1, from coordinate 2,210 downwards.
GGAATAGAAGAATCTAATATAGTTGTCAAGGCTGTTAAAAATTATATCATTAAAGAAAAAACAAATTATGATTATGTTATAATTGATACAGCCGCGGGTACTCATTGCCCAGTTATTTCTGCATTAATTGGAAGTGATTATGCTTTGGCTGTCACAGAGCCAACACCTTTGGGCGCGCATGATCTTGATTTGATTTTAACTTTAACGAAAAAGTTAAAATTAAAAACAAAAGTTGTTTTAAATAAAGCCGACATCGCCCCAGGAGAAATAATTAAAAAAATAGCTAAAAAACATAAAACTAAAATTATCGCTGAAATGCCTTATAGCCAAAAAATTGAAAAAGCTTATTCTAATGGAAAACCTATCAAAAATGAAATCATTCAAAAAATAATCAAACTAATAAAAAAATGAAAACTATAACTATTTTATCAGGAAAAGGAGGTGTGGGGAAAAGCAGTCTTTCCGCTTCTTTAGCTGCTTTTTTATCTGAAAAGAACAAAATTATAGCAGCCGACTGTGATGTTGACGCTGCCAACTTAGCTTTACTTTTTGGCATTAAAAAACTTAAAAACAAAAAAATTATTTCTACGGGAAGCAAAGCTTACCCTACTCCCAAAGCAAGCCAATGTAAAAATATTGTAGCTAATTGCGCTTTTTCGGCTATTACTTGGGACAAAAAAAAGCAAAAACCTATTATTAACAAATTTTTTTGTGAAGGTTGTGGGGTTTGTAAATTATTATGTCCAGAAGGGATTATAATGAAAAAGACAAAAAATGCTGTCATCGGAGAAGCAAAAATAAATGAAAATTTTTCTCTTGTTTCTGGACAATTAAAGATGGGAGAATCAGGAAGCGGAAGTATTATTGACACAGTTAAACAAAGAGCCTATAAATTAGGTTTAAAAATGCAAGCTGATTTTATAGTAATAGATTCTTCTCCCGGAATTGGTTGTCCTGTTATTTCTTCCATCAAAGGGAGTGATTATATTATTGCTATTACTGAACCAACACCGATCGCTTTTAACGCCTTAAAAAGAGTTTTAGAAGTAGTTAATCATTTTAAAATTCCTTACGGGATTGTTATCAATAAATGGGATATGAATAAACCTTTTTCTAAAAAAATAGAAATTTATGCTCAAAATAAAAATATTTCCATTCTTGAAAAAATTCCTTATAGTAAAGATTTTGTGCGGGCGATGGTTGAAATGAAGCCAGTTATTGAATTCAACACAAAATACAGAAAGAATATAGAAAATATTTTTAACCAAATTTGATGAATCCTTTTATTGTCAATTATTTTAAATTACAAAATGTCTTTGCGAAGAATAAAGCGAAGTGAAACAAAGCGAAAATCAGTATTTCATAATCCAAAAAAATTAGATAGCAAAAATTGGTCATCAAGCTCAATTTTTGTTTAATTATTTTTTATATATTATTTTTTATTTAAAATTTTAGCGCTGTTTAAAATAACCAGGCTAAAATATCAAAATTATGGCCAAAGATAAAACAACTACTAAGGGAAACCAAATTAAAGAAAAAGTAGCTATCGCTTCTATTTTAGCTAATGTTATTTTAGCGGGAAGTAAAATTTTTATTGGATTAATTGCTCAGTCTAGCGCTATCTTAGCAGAAGGATTACATTCCTTTATGGATATTTTTTCCTCTGCTATTGGATATGTTGGCATTAAAATATCACGTAAACCTGAAGATAAAGAACATCCTTATGGGCACTATAAATTTGAGGTCCTAGCCGGCTTTTTTATTACTTTGTTTTTATTTGGAACTGGCATAGGCATAATTTATGAAGCTTACCAAAAATTTTTAAATCCTTCTATTGCAAAACTTCCTCTTCTAGCTTTTGGAGTAATGCTTTTTTCTGTCTTAATCAACGAATTAATGGCGCGCCTTAAAATCTATTTTGGAAAAAAGGAAAACTCAGTGGTTTTACTCTCTGACGGAATCCACTCTCGCGTGGATGTTTTTGCTTCATTGGTCGTTTTCATCGGCTTATTTTTAACTCCTTATTGGATTTATGTTGACCCTCTTTTGGCTTTGTTAGTTGGGCTTTATGTTATTAAAGAATCTGTTTCTTTAGGAAAAGAAGCTTTTGATTCTTTACTAGACACTTCCGCTGGACCAGAAATTGAAAATCAAATTAAATCTATTGCCCAAAGAGAAAATATTGAAATTAATTCCTTAAAAACACAGAA
>JAACEG010000105.1 GCA_011682665.1 Lysobacteraceae bacterium | reverse complement strand
AAAAAATAATATCCATTTAAAGTTCGACCTTCAATCATTTCATAAAGAAAAAACTCTTCTCCTTTTTCTATATTATAATCTACGACTTGATAAGGAAAATTTTTAAAAAAACTTTTTCCTAAAAAAATATTAATAAAAATTTCATTAATAAACTGCTGTCTTAAAACATCACTTTTTCTTTTCATTATTTTTAAAATATAACGCTTTTTATCTTTTCCAAGACACTGTTTCACAAGAAAATCACAACTATTACTCATATTATAAAGCACGTTCAAACTATTATTTGTTAAAACTTTATTTAATATTTTTTCAATTTTATTTTGCGCAAAAAATTTATTCATTTTATTCTATTTACCTTGAATTACGAAATGTCATTGCGAGGAAGAACGACGAAACAATCTCGAGAATATATCGCCAATTATTGGGATTGCTTCGTCAGTCGCTTCGCTCCTTTCTCGCAAAGACAGCGGAATTTATGTATTTCGTAATCCAAGATATTTATATTTTTTTATCTTGTTGGTAATGATTCTTCCAATGTTTTTCCCATACTAATTTGTTTATCTGTAAAAAGATTTTTTCAGCTTTTAATTTTTGGCTCAAGGGAATTGAAGACAAACTTCTAATGCTTCTTATTAAATTATTTGAGCCGCTAATTATCAAATCAGGGTGCCAGGCTAAATTATTCCACAAAGAAACATTGTCTCCACTTGCCCACCAATAAGTGCAACTAGAAATTCCCATATCTAATCTTTTTCTTGCCCATTTATAATTTTTATCTTTTTTGTTTTGTTTAATTATTTTTAAAGCAAAATTCGTTAATTCCCATAATCTTTTATGAATCTTATTTTTAGGATTATTCCAAAGAAAAAGAGCTTGTCTTTCTTTTAATGATTTTTCAGAGCCGTCCCAAGAGACAATTTTTGGGCTAATAATTTTTTTTTCTTTTAAACTCATTAAAAATTCGCTCCCTGTTAATAACTTTATTCTTTTATTTCTCACAGCATAATAAAAATCACCAGTATAATCAATATGCCGATCTCCATATAGCTCTGCATCTGTCCCGCTTATAATTATCTGATCAAGTTCTTTTTTACTTTTTAATAAACCCAAAATAATCTTAGGAGGATAATTTTCTGAATATTTTCTGCTTCGAAAAATTATTTGCAATCCTGAATTTTTATCAATATATTTTTTTGTATAATCAATTTTGTTAAATTTTCCATTATAAGCTAATTCGTCTAATATAATCCATTTTATTCCAATCTTTTTTAAATAAACAGCGACTTTTTTATTATAAACCATTTCCGGGAAAAAAAATCCTTTTATTTTAATCTGCGGAAAAAACTTTTCATTAGCTTTTTGGCTTATTTTTATTTGCCTTATTGACTCTTCTATTGGAATTAAAGCTAAAATAGGATGATAGGCAGCGCTCATCATTAATTCTATTCTTCCGGCTAAAGCAATTTTTCTTATTTTTTCAATTAAATTATTATAACCAAACTTATCCAAATATTCTAAAAGCGAAGCGTTTATATTAACAATTATTTTCGCTTTTTTGTTTTCTTCTAATATTTTGATTATAAAAGAATAACTATTTTTAACAACCTCTTTTATTGTATCTTCGTTAATCCCCGGCGGTTGATAAAAATGTAAAAAATTTATCCATCTCATAATAAAATTAATTTATAATTTAAAATCAAAAACAATTATTTTAAATAGGGACTGGTGACACGCTCATTTTCGGAGCGACCCTAGTTAAAGTCTGGACGAGAGCCGTTTCTACTGCAATTTTCATCTTTTGGTCAAATTTTCTTCTCCCGCAGTATTGCGAGATTACCTTATTTTAGGGTAGGCTAAAAAAATTATTTAAAAAATTTGTCTCAACTTGCCTGCCGGCGAGGCAGAAATTTAAAAATTTTTACCCCGTTGCCGGCTGGCTAGCTGGGGTCGTTACGAAAATGCTCTCATTACCAACCTCTGATTAAAACGGGATTACAAAAACTTACTAGAATTATAAAAATTGTAATAATATTCTTATATAATATTCTTATAACATAATAGATTTATTATATAGAAACTAAAAAAAATATCAAATAAAATAAATAGGGGCTGGTGATGAGAGCATTTTCGTAACGAAATTTTTAGTTTTTAGATTTTGAGACAAATTTTTTAAATAATTTTTTTAGCTTACCCTAAGGTAAGGTAAAAAAATTTGAAGAAAATTTGACCAAAAGATGAAAATTGCAGTAGAAACGGCTCTCGTCACCAGCCTCTAAATATTATTCTTAATATCTTTAAAATTCTTATTGTTGTATTTTAATAATTTTTTGTTATTATAATAAAAGATGTTTTTCCACAATTAAATTCAAATATATGAAAATTTTTAAGAACCTAAAAGTAAATAAAAAACAATTTACTATTCTCCTATTTTCTTCTTTACTTATTTCTGTTTTAGCTATCAGCCATGGAGTATTCTTTGATCTTGATATCACTCAAATCAAACGCTTAACTTTCGCTGGGATAATCATTACTATGTTTATAACTCTTTTCTTTCTCTTTTTTTTAGAATGGGTTTTTGATTTAGACAACAATGCAAAAATAGAAAAACTTTGCAAAGAAATTGAAGATATTAAGAAAAGAGTCAGATAATTATCCTGTTTTTTTAAATAATTCTATCTTTATAAAAAAAACAATTCCAAGAACAATACAAATATCAGCAAAATTAAAGATAGAAAACCACGAAATGTTTATAAAATCTACAACATATCCTAAAAATATCCTATCAATCAAATTAGAAATAGCGCCGGACAAGATAATTGTAATAATTAAAACTTTTGTTAAATCATTACTAAAATAATTCTTCTTTAGAAGATTAAATAAAAATAAAATAATAAGCCCTATCAATAAATATAAAATACTATGGCTAATATTAATTCCAAAGGCTAAGTTATAATTTTTACTTAAAGTAATATGTAAAAAATTACCGATAGAAAAACCCCGAAAGATATCGGGATTTTTTAATATAAATCTTTTAGTTATTTGATCTATAAAAATAATTATTATTCCAATAATATTTATTAAAATAATTTTTACTTTGTTCATTAGTATTATAATTCACCCTTTAATTTTTTTTTGCAAGCAATACATGCCGAAGAAACAGGCCTAATCATTAGCCTTTCTTTGCTAATTGGTTTTTTACAATACTTACAAATACCATAAGTGCCATTTTTAATCCTATTTAAAGCGCTCTTAATATCTCGCAAAGTATCATTTAAAGATTTACTTAATGAAAGATTGTCGGTAAAAGAAGCTATCTCATTCGCGTTTTCATCGTTTTTATCTCCAAACTCAGGAAATATGGTTTTGTGTTTTTCTCGCTCATGTTTATCTTCTTTAGTAATTTTTTTTAATTCATTTTCTATTTCCTTTTTCCTTTCTTCTAAGGACTTTTTTATTTGCTCAATTGTCTTTTTATCTAAATGTGATTTTATTTTTTTTGTTAACATAAATTTTTATGATTCAATATAAATAATCGCAATCTATAAAGTTATTTTAATGATTCTATTATAACAATTTATTTATATTTGTAAATAGTATATAAATAGGTGCTGGTGACGAGAGCCGTTTCTACTGCAATTTTCATCTTTTGGTCAAATTTTCTTCAAATTTTTTTACCTTACCTTAGGGTAGGCTAAAAAAAT
>JAACEG010000026.1 GCA_011682665.1 Lysobacteraceae bacterium | reverse complement strand
GAAAATCAAAATCAGATTAGAAAATTTATCTAAAAATCCTTTGTTGTTTTTTAAAGATTAAATTAAAATTATAAATATTTATGTCAGAAATAAAAAAAGGAAATTTTTCACAACAAGAAGAAGAAATTTTAAAATTTTGGAAGGAAAATAAAATATTTGAAAAATCTTTAAAAAAAGAAGCGCCAAAAGGTGATTATGTTTTTTATGATGGCCCACCTTTCGCGACAGGGCTTCCCCATTATGGGCATATTGTTGCTAGTATAATAAAAGATGTTGTTCCAAGATATCAAACAATGAAAGGTTATCACGTGGAAAGAAAGTGGGGATGGGATTGCCATGGACTCCCTATTGAAAATATCGTGGAAAAAGAGTTTGGTTCTCAAAGCAAAAAAGATATTGAAAAAATGGGCGTAGAAAAATTTAATAAAATATGTAGATCAAAAGTTTTGAACTATGTTAAAGACTGGGAAAAAACTATTAAGCGGTTAGGACGTTTTGTTGATATGAAAAATAGTTATAAAACAATGGATTTAGACTTTATGGAGTCTGTTTGGTGGGTTTTTAAGGAATTGTGGGATAAAGGTTTAATTTATAAAGGGTATAAACCAATGCATATTTGTCCGCGGTGTGAAACCACTTTGTCCCAATCAGAAGTCGCGGAAGGATACAAAAATATTAAAGATTTGTCAGCGACAGTAAAATTCAAACTTAAAGCAGGGCAAAAAATAGGTGATTTTGTAGTTGATGACAATACTTATATTTTAGCGTGGACAACAACACCGTGGACTTTAATCGGCAATGTAGCCTTAGCAATAAATAAAAGTATCAAATATCAAGTATTAAGTATTAAGGGAAAGCCTGAAAAATATATTTTAGCAAAAAATAGAGTTAAGGATGTTTTGAAAGATAAAGAATATAAAATTATTATTGATATAGAAGGTAAAGGTTTAGTTGGATTAAAATATAAGCCTGTTTTTGATTATTATTCAAAGGATAAAAATTTAGAAAATAAAGAAAATGCTTGGAAAATTTATCATGGCGATTTTGTGACAACTGACGAAGGAACAGGCGTTGTTCATATTGCTCCAGCTTTTGGCGAAGATGATATGAATTTAGGGGAAAAATATAACTTGCCTTTTATCCAGCATGTTAAAATGGATGGTGTTATCAAAAAAGAATGTAAAGATTTTGCAGGAATGAATGTTAAACCAATTGGCGATCATCAAAAAACAGATGTAGAAATTATAAAGTATTTAGCGCACAAAAATTTATTGTTCGCGAAAGAAAAATTTGAGCATAGCTATCCGCATTGCTGGCGATGCGATACGCCTTTAATAAATTACGCCACTTCTTCTTGGTTTGTTAATATTACGAAGATAAAAAAGCTAATGTTAGAATTAGCTAAAAAAATAAATTGGTCGCCTACTTATCTTAAAGAAGGCCGCTTTGGTCATTGGTTGGAGAACGCGCGCGATTGGTCAATCTCCAGACAGAGATTTTGGGCAGCAGTAATTCCAATTTGGATTTGCGATAAATGTGGAGAAAAAAAAGTTATAGGATCAATTAAAGAATTAGAAAAATTAAGCAAGCAAAGAATTAATGATCTTCATAAAGATATTGTGGATAAAGTTGTTTTTAAATGTGAAAAGTGCGGGGGAACAATGCGACGAGTGCCGGATGTTTTGGACTGTTGGTTTGAAAGTGGAGCAATGCCTTATGCGCAAATGCATTATCCATTTGAAAATAAAGAAAAATTTGAAAGAAATTTTCCAGCAGAATTTATTGCCGAAGGAATTGATCAAACTCGCGCCTGGTTTTATTATTTGCACGCCATCGCCGTTGGAATAAAAAATAGCCCAGCTTATAAAAATGTAATAGTCAATGGGATTGTTTTGGCGGAAGATGGGAAAAAAATGAGCAAGAAATTAAAAAATTATCCAGATCCTTTTTTGGTTTTAGATAAATATGGAGCCGACGCTTTAAGATATTATTTATTAACCTCTCCTGTGATGCTCGCGGAAAACTTAAATTTTTCAGAAAAAGGAGTTGATGAGGTTTTAAAAAAGGTTTTAATGATTTTAAAAAATGTCTTAAATTTTTATAAACTATTTGCTCCGCCATTGCGAGCGAAGCGAAGCAATTCTGGGAATATACCGCAAATTGCTGGGGTTACTTTATTTCCACCACGCGCGGATATTCGCAATGACACCGGTAAAAATATTTTAGATAAATGGATTTTAATAAAATTAAATTTATTGATAAAAGAAATTGAAGAAAATATGGACGCTTATAATTTAGTAAAAGCTTCACGTCCAATAGCTGAATTCATAAATGATTTATCAACTTGGTATTTAAGAAGGAGTCGGGAACGTTTTAAAGGAGATGAGAGAAAAGATAAACAAGACGCTTTGCAAACAACTCGCTATGTTTTGTTAACCTTAGCAAAACTTATCGCGCCTTTTATGCCTTTTATGGCAGAATATTTATATAAAGAAGTTGGAGGAGAAAAAGAATCAGTCCACTTAGAAGAATGGCCAACAAAGTTAAAAGTTAAAAGTAAAAAGTCAAAAGTCATTGAGAATATGGAGATGGCGAGAAAGATTGTAGAATTAGGATTAGCAAAAAGAGCAGAGGCTGGGATTAAAATAAGGCAACCGCTTCGCGAGCTAAAAGTCAAAAGCCAAAAGGTAAAAGTGGGCAAAGAATATTTAAATTTAATAAAAGATGAAATAAATGTTAAGAATGTAAAAATTGTCAAAGGAAACGAAAATATGAAAGTTGAGCTTGATACTAAAATTACCCCTGAATTAAAACAAGAAGGTCTAAAACGGGAAATCGTTCGCGCCATTAACAGTCTGCGAAAAAATGGTGGGCTAACCATCAAAGATAGGGTCAATCTTTACTGGAAAAGCGAAAATAAAGAAATCAAAAAAATATTTGAAAAATATAAAAATGATATTTTAAAAGATACCTTAGCTCTTGATATTTTAGATAATTTAAAATCAGAAATAAATTGCAAAGAAATTAAAATTGATAATGAAATTTTGTTGATTAAAATAGAAAAAATTTGACAGCAGGTTAAATTTTAGTTAAACTATAATTGAACTTAATTATAAATTTATGGAAGCTAAAATCATCGGAGTAAAACAATTATATAAAAATCTTAAAACAATTTCCGAAGAAACACTTAGGGGGCATTCTTTTATTGTGGTTAAAAATTCCAAGCCTGTTTTTAGAATTGAACCAATAAATAATGAAAATGATAATAAAAAAAAATACACTTTGGCTGACTTTAAAAAGCTTCAATTTAAAAGCAAATATAAAAATTTAAGCAAAGACATTGATAAAATTGTTTATAATTTATGATTATTTTAGATTCAAATGTTTGGATATCCTACTTAGATCAAAATGATAACCAGCATAAAAAAGCGCAAAAAATTATGGACGAAATAGATTGCAATATTATTGTGCCTGAATATGTGATTATTGAAGTTTGTACTGTTTTATTAAGAAAAACAAATAAAAAAATTGCTAATGGTTTTATTGAAATTGCGTTTGACAACCAAAATACAGAAGTTTTGTTTTGTGATGAATATTTTTTTAATCTTTTTGTAAACAATTTTAAAAATATTCAAAATAAAAATTTATCTTTTATTGACACAACTTTATTATATTTATCAAAAAATTATCAAGTCATCACTTTTGATAAAAATTTAGAAAAGGCTATAAAAAAATTAAACAAATAAAAAAGAGGGGTTTGAAAATTCATATTTATAAAATTTTCAAACCCCGCAAGCTAAATTTTGAACATTTCATAGAAATTCACTTTTAATTATCTTGAGAGACACCCTGGTTTTGTTAATTGCTTCTTCAAACGCTACTACATCAATTGCTTCAATGGCTTTGTCAATTGCTTCAATGGCTTTGTCAATCATGTTAGTATTTCGCTCGCTAGCAACTCTTTCGGCATTGACGATCACTCTTATGGTTTTTATAATTGCATTATTAATTAGTGCTATTGCTTTACAAGATATTAAAACCCCTTGTCGCTGTCTTTCAATTGCTTTGTCGGCCTTTATTATTGCCTCTTCCGCAGTTTTAATTTTTCTTTCCATATTTCCCCCCTTTCATTTTTTTTAAAATGTTCTTGTTTTAAACAATTTTAAGGTATTACAAAATAATAGAAGATTTTATAAAAATGTCAATAATTTGTTGTGTTTTTAAAAAATAAGACATTCAATTATGTTTTTTAAAATTTTTAAAAAAAGAACATTATTACACTAACAACCAATAAATACAAATGTTTAAAATAGATTCCAAAATTGAAAACAAATTTACTTCTTTGGCAATAAAAGAAATTTTTAGATTGTTAAAACAAATTTTGAGCTCCAAGGAATTAAAAAATTTAGAAATTGTTTATCCTCCAAATCAAGAAATGGGCAATTTTAGTTTGCCTTGTTTTAATTTGGCAAAAACGCAAAAAAAATCTCCTCTAAAGATTGCTAAAGAATTATCAAAAAAGATCAGATTAAAAAAGAAAGGAATAATTTGCGAAATAAAAAATCAAGGTCCTTATCTGAATTTTTTTGTTAACAGCGAAAAAATGGCAAAGTCAATTTTAAAAGATATTTTTGGGAAAAAAGAAAAAGTCGGCGAAAATAAATCAGGCAGAAATAAAAAGATAATAATTGAATATGTTTCTCCAAATACTAATAAACCGCTTCATTTAGGTCATGGCAGAAACGCTTTTTTAGGCTGGTCTGTTTCTAAAATTCTAAAAGCGAACGGCTATAAAATTATTAAAGCGTGTTTAATCAATGATCGTGGAGTCCATATTTGCAAATCAATGTTGGCTTATTTAGAAAAAGGGAAAAATTTGTTGCCTGAAGAAATCGGAATAAAAGGGGATCATTTTGTCGGCGATTATTATACAATGTTTGAAGATATGAGAAAACAAAATCCTGATCTTGAAAAAAAAGCGCGAGGTATGCTAATAAAATGGGAAAAAGGAGACAAAAAAATTTTAGATTTATGGAAAAAAATGAACAATTGGACATTAAATGGGATAAAAGAAACTTTTGATAAAATTGGAATTAAATTTGATAAATTTTATTTTGAAAGCCAGATATATAAACAAGGGAAAGACATAATTTTAAAAGGATTTAAAAATAAACAGTTTGTTAAAAAAGATAAAGCAATTGTCGCTGATCTAAAAAAATACAATCTGCCTGATAAAGTTTTATTGCGGAGCGATGGGACAGCTTTATATATTACACAAGATATTTATTTAATTTATTTGAAGCAAAAAGATTTTAATCCTGACAAAATTATTCATATAATCGGCAGTGAACAGGATTTAGCGCAAAAACAGCTTTTCGCGATTATGGATATTTTAGGATTTAAGCAAAGCAAAAATTTATATCATTTAAGTTATGGAATGGTGAATGTTCATGGGGGAAAGCTAAAATCACGTGAAGGTACAAGAGTGGACCTGGATGTTTTAATTAAAGATTTAGGGAAAATGGCAAGCCTGGAAATTAGAGCAAGAGATGAAAAAATAAATGAGGTAGAGCTGGAAAAACGGAGTCAAGCCATCGCGCTTGGCGCTTTGAAATATTATATTTTACAATATGATCCCAAAACAATTGTTAATTTTAATCCAAAAAAATCCTTGGCTTTTGAAGGACATACTGGACCTTATTTGCAATATTCTTATGCGCGAATTAGCGGAATTATCAAAAAATCAAAAACCGAAATTAACAAAAATGTTGATTTCTCAAAATTAAGAATTAAACAAGAAAAAGAGCTTATTTTTTTATTAAGCAAATTTTCAGAAATTATAAAAGATTCTGGGAAAAATTATGATCCTTCAATTTTAGCAAAATACCTTTATGATTTGGCAAAGTCTTTTCATAGTTTTTATCATATTTGCCCAGTTTTGAAAGCTAAAAAAGAAATAAAAAAAGGCCGTTTACTTTTAATTTATTGCGTCGCGCAAATAATTAAAAAAGGGTTGGATTTATTGGGAATTGAAGTTTTAGAGGAAATGTAAAAAGTTATTTTTTGATTATATGGAGAATTCTAAAAAAGAAAAAATATATGAAGGAGCGATTACTATTTTTTACAAAAAAATAAACCAAAAATTATTTTTTCTTGTGGCTAAAAATTTTAAGACCGGTAATATTACATTTATAAGCGGGGCAAAAGAAGGCTTTGATCAATCATTATTGGATTCCGCTAAGCGTGAAAATAAAGAGGAACTAAATTTAGACCCAAAATTATATAAATTAACGCCAACAAAAATTAAACACAAATTTATATTTGGAAAAAAGAAAAAAGAACGAGTCGGCTGTAAAGGGTCTTACAAGGTATTTATATCTGATTTAACAAATTTGAATTTTAATATTAAACACACAAAGGAACTAGAAAATATAAAATGGATGATAGAAAAAGAAGTCTTTGATTTTTTAACATTTCCTGATTTAAAAGATGTTTTCAAAAAAACGCTTGAAATTATTAAATTATAAAAAATTATATAAAATGTCTGAATTTAAAAAAACAGAAATACAAATTTTAATAAAAAATTTTTTGGAATATTTGGAAATTGAAAAAGGCTCTTCTTTAAAGACTGTCCGCAATTATGGATTTTATTTAAAAAGATTTATTGATTTTGCAAAAATAAAATTTGTTAATGAAATAACAGCGGGTAATGTTAGAAAATTTCGTCTTTGGCTGAATAGGCAGAAAAATTTTAAAGGAGATAATTTAAAAAAATCCACACAGAATTATCATCTAATCGCTTTGCGGAATTTTTTAAAATATCTTTCCAAAAGGGATATAAAAAGTTTGGCGTCTGAAAAAATAGAACTTGCAAAATTAGGTGAGCATATTATTGAATTTTTAGATAAAGAAGATTTAAAAAGATTTTTGCAGGCCCCCTTAGAAACAAACGCACGAGATATTATCAAAAAAAGAGATAAAGCGATTTTAGAATTGCTTTTTTCAACTGGTTTGCGCGTCTCAGAATTGGCGAATCTAACAAAAGAGTCAATCAACTTGAAAAAAGATGAATTTACTGTGCGAGGGAAAGGTAACAAGCCAAGACTTGTTTTTTTATCAGATCAAGCAAAAAAATGTTTAAAAGAATATCTGGAAAAACGGATTGATATGTCCCCTTTTCTATTTATTCGTTATGACAAAGCGTCTAAAAAATTAAATGATAAAGATGATTTTCCTTTAAACGTGCGTTCTATTGAAAGATTAACTTTAAAATACGCTAAATTATCAGGAATAACAAAAAAAGTTACGCCGCATACAATTCGGCACAGTTTCGCCACAGATTTACTTGCAAACGGCGCGGACATTCGCAGTGTCCAGATTATGCTCGGGCATTCCTCAATCGCGACAACACA
>JAACEG010000025.1 GCA_011682665.1 Lysobacteraceae bacterium | reverse complement strand
TGCATCTATTGACTGTTTAAATAAATCAATATAAACTTATAACTTAAGGGGGTCGGTACCAAAGCGGTCAACTGGGGCTGACTGTAAATCAGCTGGCTTCGCCTTCGGGGGTTCGAATCCCTCCCGGCCCACCAAAAGTTAATTTTCAATTTTCAATTTTCAATGACTCAATTTCCAATGAATTTTAAAACAAGTTTGAAAATTGAAAATTGATCATTCACTGAAAATTAGAAATTAAAAATTAATTAAATCATGCCCTTAAAAATCAATTTCCTCCGTTTTTTAAAAAACGGCAGATAGGGCAGAAGTTTTATATTTTAATTAATCAAGTGATTAAAGTATAAAAATAAAAGGAAAAAATTTATGTCTAAAAAAATAGAACTTTCGGAAATGTTAAAAGCGGGATTGCATTTCGGCCATAGCACTTCAAAATGGCATCCTAAAATGGAACCTTATATTTTTACATCTCGCAATGGAATCCATATTATTAATTTAGAAAAAACAGCTGATTGTCTTGAAAAAGCTTTAAAATTTTTAAGAAATTTATCATCTAAGGGCGGTGTAATCCTTTTTTTAGGAAGCAAACCGCAAATTAAAAGTATACTTAAACAAAGCGCCTTGGATGCTAAAATGCCCTATGTAGCGGATAGATGGTTAGGAGGGACTATTACTAATTTTGCAGTTATTTATAAAAGTATTAAAAAATATATTCTTTTAAAAAATCAAAAAGAAAAACAAGAATGGAAAAAATACAAAAAGAAAGAACAGTTAAATTTAGAAAAAGAACTTGAAAAATTAGAAAAAAAATTTGGTGGAATAGAAATGTTAAAAAAAATTCCTGATGCCATTTTTATAATTGATAGTAAAAATGAAAAAATAGCAATCGCGGAAGCAAAAACAAAAAAAATTCCTATTGTCGCCTTATGTGATACAAATATTAATCCAGAGGGAATTGATTATGTAATCCCAGGAAATGACGATTCTATAAAAGGAGTTCAAATGATTTTAGATTTTGTAGTTTCGGCTGTAAAAGAGGGGAGAGAAATTTTTGAGAAAAACCCGGTGTAATTGAGAAAAAATAGCTTGCAAATAATTTGATCAAAAAATTAAATACAAAAAACATATCTTTTAGATATGTTTTTTGTTTTGCTAAAAATTTTTATTTTGTTTTCTTTTTTTTCTTTCTGTAATTTCTTTTCAATTTAGGCAACTTAACGCCTGTTGTTTCTTTGATTTTTTTTCTAGACATATATTTATTATTTATTATTATATGCGGGGACGAAGGGACTTGGACCCTCGACCTTCTGCGTGACAGGCAGACGCTCTAACCAGCTGAGCTACGTCCCCAGAATCAATTTTTAGCCAAAGGCTGGCCAGTCTTTGGCTGGCAATTTTTAATCTTTAATCAATCCTTAACGAGTGACCAATTTCCAATTTTTAATTAACTTTAACAACTTAATGACTAATGACTTAACAAATTTTCAAGCTCTATAAATTTTATTTTAATAATTCTAAATACCCTAATAATCCCAAATATCTTAACCTAAAACTTGTGGGCGCTAAAGGACTCGGACCTTTGACCCCTTCGGTGTAAACGAAGTGCTCTAGCCAACTGAGCTAAGCGCCCATGATAACTTTTAATTTTTAGTTTATGAAATATAAATAAATTTTTAAAAGCTAAAAGAGTTAAAAGTAAATTTTTTTTTAGTTTTAATATACCAATCGCTAATATTAGAAAATCTATCTGATAATGCAACTATATTAGATATTTTTACACCTTTTATGCTATTATCAATCATATAAGAGTAAATTGGCTGATATAGAAATATAGCTGGAGTTTCTTTATTAAGAATTTTTTGGAATTCATTATATTTTTCTCTTCTTATTTTAAAATCATCTGTGGCAAGCGCTTCTTCTAAAAGTTTGTCAACTTTTTGATTGCTAAAATTTGATAAATTTAAACCACCTTTTTTTATTTGCGATGAATGCCAATATTGGTAAGGATCAGGATCAAAGCCAGTCATTTCTCCATAAAGTAAAATTTCATAATTTTTTTCTTCTATCCTATTTTTTATTTCTGAATTTTCTAATAATTCTACTTTTGTTTCTACGCCAATATCTTCCCAATATTTTTTAATCATTTTTGTTATTTTATCATTCAGTTCAGAATTAGCAGAAGTTATTATAACTGTTAATTGTTTATCTTGCTTTTTTCCATCAATAGTTATTTTTTTATGATAAAATTTTTCGTCTTCTTTTTTTGTGAATTTTAAACTTTCAATCAAGCTTTTGCTTTTATTGGGATTAAAAGTGTGTTTTTTATTTTTTTCATCAATCCATTTTGCATTTAATATAGGAGAATTCACAATATTTGCTTTATTTTTTAGCAAACTATTAACTATTTTTTCTTTGTTTATTGCTAAAGATAAAGCCTCTCTTATTTCTTTATTTTTTAAAAAATCATTTTTATCTTGATTCAAAAAAAGAGCTGTATATTGTTGTATCGGCAGAGAAAAATTATTAAGATGTTCTTTATTCTCCAGTTCTTTTTCCATTTTTATTGGAACAAAACTTAACCCTTGCACATTTCTTGTTTTTAACGCTTCAACAGCTTCAACATAAGAAGGGAAAAAAATAAAAGATATATTTTTAATAAAAGGTTTTTTTGAATAATATTTATCATTTATTGTTAATAAATATGATCTTATATTTCCCTCGCTATCTTTTGTAATAGATTCTACTTTGTAAGGTCCAGATCCAATAGGTTCTAAATTATATTTAACCAGATTAATATTTGTTGAAGTAACATCTTCCCAAATATGTTTTGGTAAAATACCAAAAGTTAAAATAGAGATAAATGGAGCGTAAGGTTTTTCAAGTATAAATTTTACTGTTTTATCATCAACTTTCTCTATTTTTACCCCCTCAAAACTATTTCCAAGGATACTTTTAATTTTTTTATATTTAGATAACTCTACTGTAAAAATTACATCGTCAGCTGTAAATGGTTCATTGTCTTGCCATAATAAATTATCGCGC
This sequence comes from Lysobacteraceae bacterium, assembly GCA_011682665.1. Taxonomy (GTDB): domain Bacteria; phylum Patescibacteriota; class Patescibacteriia; order JAACEG01; family JAACEG01; genus JAACEG01. Next base: position 4,404 of record JAACEG010000025.1, on the reverse strand, counting down.
AAGTAAAAAGTATATACTTTTTGATCTTTGCTTATTTCATATTTTTTACATAAATCAGGTTCTAATTTCTGGGTTTTATCATTATATTTTAATAATCCCGAATATATTAATTTTGCTAAATCAGCGTCTACATTATTTGCTTGACAAAATAGAGGATTTATATATTGGGGGCTACCGACTAAGGCCTCTGTATATGTTCCTGCCACGGCTGGAACAATTTGAATATGATTTAAATAAAAATTTATAGATAATAGAATAAGGCAAATACAAATAACAAGGCTCAAAAATTTGATAGTTGTTTTTTCCTTAATTGATAAAAATTGCGGTAATTTTCGTAGTTGTTTTAATGTTGGAAAATGCGATCTTGATAAATTAAAAACCAATTTTTTATCCAAAGAATCCTGCAATATATTATTTGAGCGTTTTATAGATATATTTCCAATAATTTTATCAACTATATTATTTATTTTGTTTTTTACAGATAGGATGAATAATTTTATTTTATCCACAAATTTAATGATAGGCATATTATTATTATATAATAAGACTATTACTGCAATTCCTATATTTTAAAAAACCAAGGCAAGAACACCTGCCCCTAAAAATATAGTTGCTAAAACAATTGTACTTCTAAATAAAAATTTTTCAGCGCCTCTTTTTGTTCTATATATATCATTAGAACCTCCAAACATACCTGATAAACCAGAACCTTTTTGTTGCATCAAAATAACTATAATCAATAATATTGAACTTACTAATTGTAAAACGATTAAAAAATTTCCCATAATTTTTAAATTAATTTTGATATTACAAAGTTAACAGAAAATATATATTTAGTCAAGGAGATAGGCTAAATAAGAACATAATTCATTCCGCCTAAATTTTTTATTTTACCTTTTATTTCCATAAGGCTTAAAGTTGAACAAACAATTTCTGAATTTAACCCGGATAATTTTACTAATTCATTTATATGAATTGGTTGTAAATTCAAATATTTTGACAACTCTTTTTCTTCTGCTGTTTCAGGAGTTTTATTTTTTATTTTGATTTGTAAAGGAATTTTTTTTAAATCTAATGCTTTTATAATATCCTCGTATTTTGTTATAATTTGGGCGTCACCGGAACTTATAAGTTTAAGCGTTCCTTCTGAATTTTTATCATAAATACCTCCGGGAATAGCAAAGATTTTTCTCTTTTGCTCTTTGGCATAATTAGCGGTAATTAATGATCCGCCTTTTTCAGGAGATTCTATTATTAAAGTTCCTAAACTTAATCCCGATATTATTCTATTACGGAGAGGAAAATTATAAGGAAAAGCAGGAGTTCCAGGAGGATATTCTGAAATAAGAGCTCCCTTAGTTGAAATTATTTTATTAGCTAAATTTTGATTAGCTGATGGATAAATATTTTTTTGGTCAAGTCCAGATCCTAGGACAGCAATTGTGCTCATATTAGCTTCTAAAGCAGCTTGATGAGCTATTGTGTCTATTCCTAAAGCCATACCGCTAACTATAGTTATATTATTCTCAGCTATTTTTTTAGCTATGTTGAAAGCAGATCGTTTTCCGTAGGGGCTTGCTTTTCTTGTCCCAATAATGGCTAAAGTCGCTTTTTTAAGTCCGTCTAATTTTCCTTTATAATATAATAAAAAGGGCGGATTTTTTATTTTTTTTAAAAGTTTTGGATAATTACTGTCTTGAATTGTTACTATTTTTATTTTTTCCTTTAATATTTTTTTTACCTCATATTCAGGGTCTATTTGATTTCTTTTTTTAATAAAATCTTCCGCAATATTATTTTCCAAGCCTGCCTTTAATAACTCTTTTATTTTTGATTGCCAAATATCCTTTGCTTTTTTAAAATATTTTATTAGTTTTTTAAATCTTACTGGACCGATTTTTGAATATTTTGAGATTGCAATCCAATATTTTATATCTTTTTCTCTTGACATATTTTCTATTTTGTGTTATTATAATATATTACATTTTGGTATTGCTTATATTTTTGCTTGCCAGCGGTTGACTTGCTAAACTACCCTCCTGGTTGAGCAATAAACCTGAAATAGTTTAAGGTTAGTGAATTTTTTCGCTTAATTTTTTCGCTGGCAAGCAAAAATATAAGCAATATTTTGTGAAAAAATAAAAAAAACGAAAAAATAACAATAATGTTTTATTTTAATTAAAATCATTGATAAACATCAACGATTTTTTTTATTTTATATTTTTTTCAATTTCTTCCACTAATTTTTTTATTTTTTTAATCTCTTCTTCTTTAAAATTTTGCAAAACAAAATTTTCACCAGAAATATTTCCGCGATTTTTTCGTCCGCCAAATTTTTCCACTCCAATTCTAATTCTCTTAAATTCTTGCGTTCCAATATTGTCAATAATAGATTGAACGCCTTTATGCCCAACTGATGGCAAATTAACTGAAATTTTGTATTTTCCGATTTCTATATCTAAATCGTCATGAATAACAATAATATCTTTAGGAGGGAACTTATAAAAATTTATAACTCTATAAATAGCCTCCCCAGAACGATTCATAAAAGTTTGAGGTTTAACCAATAATAATTCGTAATTTTCTTTTGAAATTTCAGAATTAAATTTTTTATTAAATTTAAATTCTGGAAATTTCCATTTTTTTTGCAATTCATCAATAATAATAAATCCTGCGTTATGCCTAATTTTTTCATATTTTTTCCCAGGATTGCCTAAGCCAATAATTAGCTTCATAGAATTATTTTTTAAAATTTTTATTTAAATCAGGTTATTTAAAAATTGATATTCTTTCCCTAATTAAACCCCTCCTAACCTCCCCTTATCAGGGGAGGGACCTATTTTCTATTTTTAACAATTATTTTGATAGCTGTTCCTTTAAAACCGTATTTTTCTCTTAAACGATTTTCTATAAATCTTACATAAGAAAAATGAAGCGTTTCAAGTCGGCCAATTGTAATAACAAATTTTGGGAAATATGCTTTAGATTGCTCAAAATTATATATATGTGGACGCATATATCCTTTAGCTTTTATTGGATAATGGTCTTTTGCAATAATTTTAATAAAATTATCTAATTCTTCTTGACTAATTGTTTTATGCTGTTCCTTGTTAACTTCTTCTATCAAGTCTATAATTTTAATTATATTTCTACCTTCTATAGCAGAGGTTAAAATAATTGGCGACCATCTAATATGATAAAGACTTTTTTCAATAAAGTGGATATATGCATCTCCACTTTTTGTTGTTTTATTTTTTATTAAATCCCATTTATTAGCGATAATAATAAGTCCATTTTTATTTTTTTGTATCAATCTGGCAAGTTTTTTATCCTGATTAGTTATAGGCGCGCTTGAGTCTATTACAAATAAGGCTATATCTGTCTTATTTAAAGTTTCAATACTTTTTCTTACACTTAATAATTCTAAAGTTTTTCTGTCAATTTTAGCTTTTTTCCTAATGCCTGCCGTATCAATAAAATGGATAAGAAAATTTTTTGTTTCAATTTCTCGTGTTTGCGGTTCGCGAGTAGTGTGTGGAATATCAGTTACAATAATATTTTCCTGATTCTTTATATTAACTTTTCTTTTTATTAAAGCATTAAGTATTGAAGATTTTCCAACATTTGGTTTACCGATAATTGCCACATTAATTTCAGGCAAATTTTTTTTAATCCTTTTTTTATTAAGTTTCTTTTTCTTTTCTTTTTTTATTTTTTTTAATTTTTTTGTTATTTCGTCTAAAAGATCTCCAACTCCAACACCAGATAAAGCTGATATCAATTGTGGATTTTTTAATCCTAATTTTTCAAATCCTAATAAACTAATTTTGTCTCTTAAATTTTGATTATCTATTTTATTTATTGTTAAAATAATAGGAATTTTCAATTTCCTTATTTTTTGAGCTATTTGTTTATCTTGTTGCAAAATTTCTTCTTTGCCGTCTAACAAAAAAATTAGTAAGTCCGCCTTTGTAATATTTATTTCACTTTGCTTAATTACTTCTTTTTCAATCGCGTCTCTTGGTTTATTATCTAATCCAGCTGTATCATACAAAGAAAAATCAATTTTTCTCCATTCTATAATGGACTTATTAATATCTCGGGTAGTTCCGTTAATATCTGAAACCATAGCTTGTTTGTGACCAGATATTTTATTAAAAAGAGTTGATTTTCCAACATTAGTTCTGCCAATAATTGCTACACGCATATTTTTAAAATAATAATTATTTTTGTTATACCCCCTCTAACTCCCCCTAAGGGGGAGAATTTTAGAGTTCCTCCCCTACAAGGGGGAGAATTATGGAGTCGGGTTCCTCCCCTATTTAGGGGAGGTTAGGTGGGGTAAAGAAAACGAGTTCCTCCCCTATCTAGGGGAGGTTAGGTGGGGTAAAAATTGAAAATTGA
>JAACEG010000104.1 GCA_011682665.1 Lysobacteraceae bacterium | reverse complement strand
AAAGACAGCGAAATTTATGTATTTCGTAATCCAAGATAATTAAGAATAATGATAAATTTGATTAAATAAAATTTTTTATAAATTTGTTTAGAGTTATTTTATAAATAATATTATGTTTTTAATAAAAATACAAACTATTTTTTAGTAAGGGGTAGAATTATTTGTAATAAATTAATCATTTTTGTTTTTTCAGTTTAATTTTTTTGACATAACTTATTTATAATAGTATTATTAATATTAATATTTTATAAAAATTTATGTCATTTCAGCAAATCATTGCTTTTTTAATCAGCTATAAATATTTTTTTCTTTTTCCAATCGTTGTAGTCGAGGGGCCAATTATAACTGTTATTGCAGGTTTTTTGTCTTCTCTTGGACAGCTTAATGTATTTATAGTGTATGGATTAGTAGTGATTGGAGATTTGACTGGCGACACTATTTCCTATATGATTGGTCGATGGGGAGGTGTTAAATTTATAAAAAGATGGGGCCATTATGTGGGGCTTAATATCAAACATATTGAAAAGCTTGAAAAGCATTTTGATAAGCATACTGCTAGTACAATTATTTTAGGAAAGCTTGCTTATTCAATAGAAACGCCATTTTTGATTAGCGCTGGGATAGCTAAAGTTTCTTACAAAAAGTTTTTTCTTTACACTCTAATATCAACCTTGCCAAAATCTTTATTATTTTTACTTATAGGTTACTATTTTGGCAAAAGTTATTCTAAAATTAATAATTATCTTGATTATACATCCGTTGGAGTCATTTTTTTGATTGTTATTTCTATTGCAATTTATTTTATTATAAAAAAATTAAATAGGGGCTGGTGACGAGAGTGTTTTCGTAACGAAATTTTTAGATTTTGAGATTGAGACAAATTTTTTAAATAATTTTTTTAGCCTACCCCAAGGTAAGGTAAAAAAATTTGAAGAAAATTTGACCAAAAGATGAAAATTGCAGTAAAAACGGCTCTCGTCACCAGCCCCCAAATAGGAAATACAAAAAAGAAAATATTAAATAAAATAAATATGGATCACTTTATTATAAAATCATTAATTAATAGAATCAGTAAATATAAACTATTTTTGTCTGATAAATTTTTTGTCGCTTCAGTAATAATGGGGATTTTATTTTTGATAGGTAGTCTTTTTGTAAATTATAGCGCGATAAAATATGTAAATAAGGAAGCGGGAAATTCAACTACAGACATTTTGCTTGATAATTTGCCAGTCGTGAACACAAATATAGTTTTTAGTGGAGGTGTATTATTGTTTATAGTTTTTATGATTATTATTTTTCTTTTAGAGCCGAAAACGATTCCTTTCACTCTTAAAAGTGTTGCCTTGTTCATTTGTATTCGTTCTCTTTTTGTGACAATGACTCATCTTGCTCCGTCCCCAGATCGTATTGTCACAGATTTAGATCAGTTTCGATATTTTAGTTCTGGCGCGGATTTATTCTTTTCCGGACATACGGGGATGCCTTTTCTTATGGCATTACTATTTTGGAAAAACAAATATTTACGATGGATTTTTATATTTTCTTCTTTGATAGCGGCAGCAGCGGTTATTTTAGGGCATCTCCATTATACGATCGATGTTTTCTCGGCCTTTTTTATTACTTATGGGATTTATCATATCGCAAGAAAAATTTTTCAAAAAGATCATAAACTTTTTACAAATGGCTTAAAAACTAATGATCTTATATAAAATAAAAGTTTTTGATTAATATCTATGAATTATAAAATATTTAGATTTCGTCATTGCGAGGAATAAAGCGAAACAAAATACCTGCTAGCAGACAGACAATTTTGAAAAAGTTCCATCATTGCGAGAGAGGGGGGGCGAAGTCTGCCTGTCGACAGGCAGACAATTCCGAGAATTGGCGATAATATTCATGGAATTGCTCCACCTTTGCCGGTTGGCGGATGACGGAGACGGAGCTCACAATGACATTTTCTAATTCAAGATAATATAATAATAATCTTTAAATATTTTTGGGTAAGAAAATTTAAAAAATTGTCGTTGGCAGAGGATAAGAGAGTAATTTTTTGTAAATAATAATTTGACAGATACCCCATCAAGATATATAATTTTAATAACTTTGAATTACGAAATGGGTTCGTAACGATGGTTTCGCTCTAATAAGAGTTCGCTTGAAGACGAGATTTTTCGTAGTAGCGCTACCAAAATTAAGCCTGAAAGATGAAATCACGCCAGAAGGGAAGCCACAGTAGAAGCCATTTCGTAATTCAAGGTAATAAATAAAATATAGAAATAACAAGTCTGATTATAGGCTATTAACATTAAGGATTATAAATGGTTATATATTAAAGTTCAGATGTTTGAATTTTTATAATTAAATTATAATATGCTTAAAAGACTTTTTGAATTATTTGAAAATAATAGATCTAAAAAATATTTAATTTTAGATATTTTTAAAAGCAAATATTGTTTATTAGTTTTAATAGTCGGTCTCATTGGCGGTTATTATTTGATTCCTAAAAAAATTTTTGATGGGACTTGGTACTTGATAGGAATTTTATATATAATTATTTTTGCTGTTGTAAGCGCTTGTATAGTTAAAGTAGTGAAAGAAAAAGCTATGACTATGAAAAATACTGGCGCAAGTATAGTTGCTATTATTTTTGCGGCACTTGGCATTGGCGCTATGCAAGTTTGTGGCGTTGGCGCTCCTATTTGCGGAGCTACCGTTGGAGTTGGGTTATTTTCTTTGTTTTTTCCGAATTTATCTATTCCTTTTTTAGATGATCATGCTTTATTTTTAATTATTTTATCCATAGCAATACAAATAGCGGCTCTTTATTTTTTAAATTGTTTTAAAAAATATTCTAGTAAATCTACCACGGCCAAAATTTTAGAGAAGAATTAAACTTAATCCGAATATAATCTATTTTAAGCCCCAATATATCAATAAATAGTTTTGAGATTATAGAGTTTACTAATAAAGTAAAAAGATGAAAATTTGTTGTTTATACCATATCAATGGCTTAGGATAAAAAAAGGGGAAGAGTCTATTTATAGACCTTTTGTTATTTTATATAAAATATTATAGATAGGTGTTGATGACGAGAGCGCTTTCGTCACGAAATTTTTAGATTTTGAGACAAATTTTGAGACAAATTTTTTAAATAATTTTTTTAGCCTACCCCAAGGTAAGGTAAAAAAATTTGAAGAAAATTTGACCAAAAGATGAAAATTGCAGTAGAAACGGCTCTCGTCACCAGTCCCTATTTACCAAGTAAGGCAGTATCTTACTATTTTTGGTGATATCAATATCTTATGCTTTTAGAAGTAAAAAATTTAAGTGTTAACTTGGATGGAGAAAATATTATAAATAATATATCTTTTCAGGTTGCTCAAGGAGAAATTTTAACTATTATGGGTCCAAATGGATCAGGAAAAAGCGTATTATTGCGAACGCTTTTAGGGTTTTTACCCTATAAAGGAAAAATTATTTGGCAAGATAGGCCAAAAATTGGTTATTTGCCACAAGGATTAACACAACTTAGGGTAAAAGATTTTCCTTTAACTATACAAGACTTTTTTGCTTTAAAAAATCCTTCACCTACGCGTGAAAAAATAATTCAGTTTTTAAATTTAGTCGGTTTAGATAAAAACATTTTAGCTAAGGATGCAGGCCGTTTATCTGGTGGACAATTTCAAAGAATGTTAGTTTCCTGGGTTTTAATTTCTCATCCTCAAATTATTTTTTTTGACGAGCCGACTACAGGAATAGATATTGGCGGTGGGGAAAACATTTATTCTCTTTTACGCGCTATTCAAGAAAAAGAAAAAATAACTATTTTTTTAGTTACTCATGATTTAAATATTGTATATAAATATTCAAGTAAGGTGTTATGCCTCAGCCATAAAGAATATAATTGTTATGGTAGTCCTAAAGAAATCTTAGATCCGAAGATATTAAAAAAAGTTTTCGGTATGGAAATTAAATTTTATGATCATCATCAACATTGATGATTAATTTATCAAATTTAGTAAAAAACTTTTATTATTTTTATGTCATATCAACTTATTTTTACATTAATTAGTGGAATTTTCATTAGTGGAATAGCCGCTTATTTAGGAACATTGATGCTTTCTAAGAAAATGTCAGTAGTGGCTGGGCCATTAGCTCATCTTGCTTTCCCCGGAGTAGCTTTAGCTCTAATTTTTGGATTTGATATATCATTAGGAGTTTTTCCATTTGTTATTATTGGAGCCATTCTTATTTGGATTTTAGAAAAAAGAACAAAATTGCCCTTGGAAAATTTGGCAGCGATTATTTTTGCCTCAGGCGTTGGTTCAGCTTTACTTTTTTTACCTATTGGCAAAGCAGAAGAAGCTTTAGTTGGTAAAATCTCTACAATAAGTTTTAAAGAAACAATATTTGTAGTTATATTAAGTTTATTAATTTTTTTTGTTATAAAAAAGTTTTACCAAAAAATGATGTTGATGAATATCCACGAAGATTTAGCTGTTATAGAAGGAGTTAATATAGATTTTTATAATTTACTTTATTTATTAAGTATTGCTGTTGTTGTTGCTTTGGGTGTCTATCTTGTTGGAGGATTAATTACAGCCGCGCTTGTTGCTATTCCAGCCGCTTCAGCAAAAAATATTAGTAAAGGCTTGGAGTCATATAAAATATGGGCAGTTGTTTTTGGAATTGCTTCAGCTATTGGAGGTATTTTTATTGCTCGTTTTGTTTCTCTCCCAACTGGTCCTATGGTAATTGTTGTTGGCGTAATTTTATTTTTGATTTCAGTTATTTTTCGTAAACGATTATTTTAAAATATATCAAAATTAAAACTTTTTAAATTTTGTTTAAAATAATTTATAGATTTAAATTTTATTATAAATGTTAAAAACAAAAATCCCTTTAAGGGATTTTTGTTTTATGTGGACCAGACAGGACTCGAACCCGCCACCTCCTCGGTGCAAACGAGGCGCTCTACCAGATGAGCTACTGGCCCTTGAAGCAATTT
>JAACEG010000024.1 GCA_011682665.1 Lysobacteraceae bacterium | reverse complement strand
GCCTACCCTAAGGTAAGGTAAAAAAATTTGAAGAAAATTTGGCCAAAAGATGAAAATTGCAGTAGAAACGGCTCTCGTCACCAGCCCCTATTTAATTGATCTATAATTTTTTTTGCTGAATTTTTCATTTCTTGCTCACTTAACTGTTTAACATTTTTTAAATCAATAGACGCGCCATGCCCATCATTTTTAAACCTAGGGACCAGCCAAATATGCGCGTGTTCAATTTCCTCTCCAAAAATCAAGCTTACAACATAATCTGTCTTAAATGCTTTTTTAATCGCCCTGGCAATTTTTCTAACAACTTTATAGTATTCTCCGATATTTGGAACATCCCAAACCCAACGATAATGTTTTTTAGGAATGATTAAGGTATGTCCGGGGTTAAGTGGACGAATATCTAAAAAAGCAAAAAAATCCTTGTTTTCGTAAACTTTATAACAAGGGATTTCTCCTTTTATAATTTTGCAAAATATACAATCCATAGATTTTTAAATTTACAATTTTCAATTTTCAATCAATTTACAATTTTCAATGAAATAATTTTTATCTCACCCCCTGTCATTCCCGTCACGATATTCATCGGGAGGAATCCCATGTTCATTATGTGAAACGAGATTCCCGCCTTCGCGGGAATGACAATTGATATATTTCGTAATTTAAAGGAATTATCAATTACGAATTGGAAATTGTATCATTGAAAATTGAAAATTTTGAATATTGTAATATTTTACTTTCCTGATTTTATCATCAGATTAGATAGATAGCGTAAAACCAATTCTCCAATCCTATCTTATTCCCATTCTGGTTTTAATATTTTAATTGAAAATTTCAAAATTAGAGTTAAAACAATAAAAACAAAAAGCATAATCAACCAAATAATTATATAACTTTCTAGAAAGAAAAAGCTAATAATAATAGCTATCAAAAAGGAAATAAAGACTGAAAACCAGTAATCCAAAGGTAATCCAAAAAGCCATTTTTTGTGCCAAAAAATATAATCATGTCGAAAATTTTTGATGGTGAATGAAGGGTTAACAACAAACCAAAGATAATCCCAAACAACAATAAAAAGAAAAAAAATAGATAGGATATCTAATTCAGAAATTAAATTCCATTCCGTTCTAAAAAAGAAAGGAAAATGAAAAATTAGTATTACAAAAGAAAACATAGAAAGATGATAACCAGTCATCTCTTTGCCACCCATAACCTTTTTAAAAAATTTAACATATTTCTTTTTTTCTGAAGGACGCCAAGTCGGCAAATTAGCTGCCCAACCATTCGCGCCTTCAATTTGCACTTCTAAAATCGCCAAAACTAACGCCATTATAAAAATATAAGAAATTTTTAATAATAAAAAAAACATAAGTTTAGTTACTAGCAATTAAAGTCCTTCTTCTCTTATCTCTTTTATTAATCTTTTTTGTTTAAAAGTTAATTTATCTGGAATCTTGACAATTATCTTAACAATTAAATTACCTTTTCCAAAACCCCTTAAATAGGGAATACCTTTTCCGCGCAAAATAAATTCTCGACCAGACTGGGTTCCTGACGGAATTTTCATTCTCACTCTTTCTAAAGGAGTTTCTATTTCTATTTTATCTCCCAAAATCGCCTGGCTTAATTTTATTTGTTTTGTTGTTTCTAAATTATAATCAACTCGTTTGAATTTAATGTTTGGACGAATATGAATATTTACATAACAATCCCCTGCTAATCCGCCTTTTATTGCTTCACCTTTCCCAGATATTTTTATTGTTTCGTTATTATTAATTCCAGCAGGAATTTTCACTTTGATTTCTTCAATATCTTTTATTACCCCAACTCCCTTACATTGAGTACATTTTTTTTCTGGAATTTTTCCTTCACCTTTACATCTTGGACAAACAGACTGGGTTCTTATTGATCCAAAAATTGTGTTTTTTATTTGTTCTATTTTACCTCTCCCGTTACAAACTGGACAAATTATCATTCTTGCGCCTGGCTCTGCTCCCGAGCCTGAACATCTTGGACAGACAACATTTCTTGACAAACGAATTGTTTTTTCAATACCGGTCATCATATCTATAAAATCAATCTCTATATCAACTTCTATATCTCTGCCTCTCTTGGCTCTTTTAGCTCTCCCTCCCCCAAAAAAATCAGAAAAAATATCTCCCAAATCGAATTCAAAATCCTCTTGATTAACATTATGGAAACCATTAGAAAAACCTTCAAACCCACTAAACCCGCTAAACCCAGCTCCCCCCCCAGGAGCGCCTTGGTTAAAAGAGCTTCCAAATTGGTCATATTGCTTTCTTTTATTTATATCAGAAAGTACCTGATAAGCTTCATTGATTTCTTTAAACTTTTTTTCATCTCCACCCTTTTTATCAGGATGATATTTATGTGCTAATTTTCTAAAAGCTTTTTTAATTTCGTCTTGTGAAGCATTTTTTTCCACACCTAAAACTTTATAATAATTCATAATTTGTAATTATTAATTCATGATTGATAATTGTCTATTTTTTATCAGTAAAGCCTATCTCTTTTTCTCCAATTGAAACCGCCTCTTTTACTTCACCAAATTTTTCTTCATATTTTTTTAAATTTTCTTTCATTGCCGCAATCATTCTTTTAAAATGTCCTGGCGTAGTAATAATTTTTCCTGTTACTCTTCCACTTGGTGGCATAATATTACCAAAAATAAGCATAAATTCTTCTTTATTATGGCTTGCCTGCATAAAATTCGCGTATTCCGCTCCGGGAATATTATCGGCCATTTGAATTTGCTTTGGCTGCTGCGAATTTATTCCTCCTTGATTTAAATTTTGTGGATTTTGCATAAAAAAATTTTAATTAATAAAATTAATCCATATTTTGAAATATATCTTTAATATCGTATTAATTTTGTTCAAAACAATATTCTTTCTCTTCGCCTTTACTGTTAATATAAATTATCACGGCATACTAATTCTTCTAATTTGTCTCTAATATATTGATTTATAAATTTAAAATAAATTTTAAAACTATCATTGCGAGAAAAAAATCCTATCATTGCGAGAGAGCAATAGCGACTGAAGCCTGCCTGCCTGCCGGCAGGCTTCAGCGTTCATTCTGCATTCGCTCTATTCATTCCTTGCAGAGACAAAGGGGGAAATTACAAAGTCTGCCCTGTTGAATAACAAAATTATTCCTTTTTACAATAACGATATTGAATATTATAACTTATTTTTTTCCACCAGCTGACGGGTCTTCTTTCTCTTTATCTTCGGCTTTCTTGCCTTCCTCAAATTCGCCCTCTATTGGCTCCTCTTTTTTCTCTCCGCTGGTCTGACTTGCGTCTTGCCCTGTGTTTGCTCCAGGCTGAGCTTGTTGTTGCTGTTTATACATTTCCGCTCCAATTTTTTGCAGAGAAGTTGACAATTCTTCCATAGCTTTCTTAGTAGCTTCAATATCGTCCCCATCTTTTATTTTTTTTAAGGCTTCTACTTTTTCTTCAACTTCTTTTTTAACTTCTGCATTTACTTTATCACCCATTTCTTTTAATGTTTTCTCTGATTGGAACACAATACTATTAGCGTTATTTTTGACTTCAATAATTTCTTTTTTCTTACTATCTTCTTCAGCGTGAGATTCAGCCTCTTTTTTCATTTTTTCAATTTCTTCTTTAGAAAGCCCAGAAGATGCCGTAATTGTGATTGACTGTTCCTTCCCTGTCGCCTTATCTTTTGCTTTAACATTCAAAATTCCATTAGCGTCAATATCAAAACTTACCTCAATTTGCGGAACACCTCGCGGAGCTGGTGGAATCCCAGATAAAATAAATCTTCCTAATCCTTTATTGTCCTGCGCCATTGGACGCTCGCCTTGGACAACATTTATTTCAACAGAAGTTTGGTTATCAGCCGCGGTAGAAAATATTTGAGATTTTGAAGCTGGAATTGTAGTATTCTTTTCAATAAGCGGAGTTGCCACACCACCCAATGTTTCAATACCTAAGGTTAACGGGGTTACATCAAGTAATAAAACATCTTTTACGTCACCTTGCAAAATTCCGGCCTGGACAGCCGCGCCTAAGGCGACAACTTCATCAGGATTAACAGTAATATTTGGTTTTTTATTAAAAAATTTTTCAACAGTTTGTTGGACTAATGGCATCCTCGTCATTCCACCAACTAAAATTACTTGTTCAATATCTCCAATCTTTAATTTTGAATCTTTTAAAGCTTTTTTGCATGGTTCTAAAGTCCTTTCAACTAAATCTCCAACAATTTCTTCTAATTTCGATCTTGTCATTTTCATTACTAAATGCTTTGGACCTGACTCATCAGTTGTAATAAATGGTTGATTTATTTCTGTTTCTGTTGTTGTGGAAAGCTCATGCTTTGCTTTTTCAGCAGATTCTTTTAATCTTTGCAAAGCTAGTTGATCTTTGCCTAAATCAATTCCATTTTCTTTTTTAAATTCATCAATAATCCAATTAATAATTCGTTGGTCAAAGTCATCTCCACCCAAATGCGTATCTCCGCTTGTCGCTTTTACTTCTACAGTATCATCTCCAATATCTAAAACAGAAACATCAAAAGTTCCACCGCCTAAATCGTAAACAACTACTTGTTCGCCTTTATTTTTGTCAAATCCATAAGCTAAAGCCGCCGCTGTTGGTTCATTAACAATTCTTTTCACAGTTAAACCAGCAATCTCTCCAGCGTCTTTTGTGGCTTGCCTTTGCGAATCATCAAAATAAGCAGGAACAGTAATCACAGCTTCAGTTATTTTCTCGCCTATTTTTTCTTCAGCGTCAGCTTTTAATTTTTGCAAGATCATAGCTGAAATTTCCTGCGGGCTATATTCTTTATCCCCCATCTTTACTTTTATTCCTTTTCCTGTCTTAACAATTTTATAAGGCATCAATTTTGCGTCAAGCTTAACTTCCTCATCTTCAAAATTTCGTCCAATTAAACGTTTTACTGAAAAAATTGTATTTTCAGAATTTGTGACAGCCTGCCTTTTAGCAATCTGCCCGACTAATCTTTCTCCTGTTTTAGAAATCGCCACGATTGACGGAGTAGTGCGATTTCCTTCTTTGTTTTCTAAAATTCTTGGAGCCCCACCCTCAATAATCGCCATGGCGGAATTCGTAGTCCCAAGATCAATCCCTAAAATTTTTGACATAAATTTATATTTTAGATTGACAAACAATTACATTCTCAGATAATTATTTGTTATCTATTAATTTTTATTATATTTTCTAATTTAACCTCTCACATTCAGCGATTAAATATTTAATCGCTGAAAATCGGATTTCAAATTATAATACCCTCTCCAACTCCCCCTATAATGGGGGAGAAAAAAGCTTACTTTTTATTCTTTGCTTTGATTTTAATTGTCTTTGGCTTGCTTTCTTCTGCTTTTGGAATTTTAATTTTCAAAATTCCATTTTCGTAATCTGCATCTGCCTTATCACCTAAAACATGAGCTGGTAAGGCAATATTTCTGTAAAAACTGCCATGTCTAACCTCTTTACGATAATAATCTTTTTCATCAATTTCTTTTTTATACTCGCTTTCGCCTTTGATTGTTAAAACATCATTTTCAATAGAAATATCAACTTTGTCAGGATCAACACCTGGCAAGGGAGTCTCCACTATAACATTATTTTTATCTTGATAAACATCAATGGCTGGAGTAAATCCTTTTGTTTGGGTAAGAAAAGTGGGAAAATCAGAAAAGACTTTCTCTAAATCTCCCCATTCGTCTCCTATTGAAGGATTCCATTTTATAAGTCGCATATTTTTAGCTTTTAGTTTCTTAATTTTTATTTTTTGAATAAAAAATTAATTCGCTAAAAAGCTGATTAAATTTATTAACATATTATACCCCTTCTAATCTCCCCTAAAAGGGGAGGAATCCGTTTTTCCCGTTCTCCCCCTTATAGGGGAAATCTGTTTTTTCGTTCTCCCCCTTGTAGGGGGAGTTAGAGGGGGTACAAAACAATTTCCAATCTTCAATTTTAAATTTCTAATTTTTTGCCCCACCTAACCTCCCCTTTAAGGGGAGGAAACCATTATTTTTACCCCACCTAACCTCCCCTAAATAGGGGAGGAAACCGTTTTTATCTCCCCTAAATAGGGAAGGAACCCGTTATTTTCGTTCTCCTTCTTGTAGGGGAAATTCGTTTTTCCTGTTCTCCCCCTTATAGGGGGAGTTAGAGGGGGTATTTCTCTTTATAAAAATTGTTTATAAATTTACAATTACTTTTGCTGGGGTTATAACTTTTCCATTCATTTTATAACCCGGAATTACTTCCTTAATTATAATTCCTTTTTCATCGGAATAAGAATTTTTGTTCTCTGCAACATCTTTATCATTATTATTTTCGACTGCCTCATGCAATTCAGGGTTAAATTTCTCTCCAACTGTTTTAATCTCTTCTATGCCATTAGCTGATAAAATTGATAAAAGTTGATTCTTAATATGCATTATTCCTTGAACCCATTGGCTGTCTTTTTGATCCTTGGGAATATGTTTAATCGCTATTTTAAAATTATTTACAACCGGTAGAATTTCAATCATCAAATTTACATTTGCGTATCTTGCAAATTCTTGCTTTTCTTTTGCTGTTTGTTTTAATAAATTTTGATAGTCCGCTAAAGCTCTTAAATATCTATTTTTATATTTATATTTATTTTGATGATCTTTTTTGTTTTCTTCTTTTTTTTCTAATTTTTTAGAATTCATAAATCTATTAATTAAATATTTATTAATTTATATTAAACTTGCTACATAATAAGATAAGTAATACAACATTCCAAAAAAATTTACCAAAATATGAAAATTAGCAACAACCTTTATGCGACAAGTCTAATTATATTATTTTTTTTAAAAAACTAATTATGGCTCTATTTTCTTCATAATTCATTCTTAACGGTCCTAAAAGTGAAAATAGTCCATTTTTATCAAAACTAACAACAAGCGCTGAACATTTATCGCTAAAAGGATTATCACTGCCGACTAAAGTCATAATTTTATTTTTTTCAATTTTATCGAATAAATCAGGGACTGACTTTTCCAAATCATCTACGACTTCAGAAATGGCGCGAATTAATTTATAATTTTTAAATTCTGGTTGCGAAAAAAGATAAGAAATTCCTGTATAATATATGCTATCGCGTGAAAAACCAACAATAACAGCTGCTTTTGACATAGAAGCAATGGCTTTAGCTATCTCCTTTACTGATTTTTCTTTATCTTTTTTAAATCTTCTTTTTATATCTTTTAAAAATTGTTTCTTATTTTTTCTTAATTCTTTTTCTTTTAAAAAAGAATTTATCCAAAACTTATAACCTTGTTCAGTCGGAACCCTGCCCGCGGAAGTATAAGGTTGATAAATATATCCGCTATTTTCCAGATCCATAAGATCATTCCTTATTGTGGCTGATGATAAATTTAATCCTGATTTTTTTAATAATAAATTAGAACCGACTGGCTGAGCAGTTTTTATATAATTTCTAACAGTATAATTTAATAATTGCAATTTTCTTGATTCCATTTTTTTTATTTAAGAACCGCTAATGAAAGCTCCTCTATCAATAATTTTTATTTAGCACTCTCAATATGTGAGTGCTAATTTTATTATAAAATAAAAAAAAAGTTTGTCAAGTTTTTATAAACATTTAAATGAAATTATACTAAAAATATTATTCCAATTCTAATAATTTTTTATCTAAACGAAGCGATTCTTCTAA
>JAACEG010000103.1 GCA_011682665.1 Lysobacteraceae bacterium | reverse complement strand
GGAAAAATCAGTTGGAATTATTTTTAGTTGTTGTGTATTTTAAATTCTCTCTTGCCAATAGCATTGACAATTCTTGGTATAGTTAAGCTAATGTGATTGACAAAAATAAAATCATTTAATTTTAATTAGATATTTCTGCTATCAATGCTTTACTCAATTTTATTATATCTTGTACTTTTAGCTCTACTAATTTAGACCTAGATCCTCCGCCAACCATAATTGTTTTATTGTCTAATACTTTCCTGTCAATAATCGCTTTCATTGGTAAACGATGGTAGACAGGTGGGGTAGCTCCTGTTAAATAACCAGAATATTTAGTAGCCTCATCCTTAGAAACTAACCCTAATTTATTTACCCTTAAAAGTTTTTTAAGTTTTTTGATATTTAATTTTGTGTCTCCTCGAATAATTGCTATATAACCATTATTTTTCTCATCTTTTAAAACAAGTGATTTGGCGATTTGAGTAGATTTAAATTTTGTTTTCTTGATTATTTCTTCTATTTTTGTACTTTCAGGCCTATCAATAAATTTATATTTAATATTTCTTTCTTTGAGAAAATTCTCCAAATCTTTTTCCGTTCTAATTTCTTTTACTTCTTTTTCCAATAAATTATAAATCTGTATTATTTTTTCTAAATCTGTATTATTTTTTCTTGGATAAACTTCTTTTTTTCAGAAAATTCAGGAAACAAGATACTAAAAAGCTCTACAGATTCGTTAACAAGATTCTCTAATACAGGGTATTTATTTTTTATAGGTAATTTATCAAAATTTTCTTTGAAATGTTTAAAATATTTTCTAAAAAGATATCTTCTACTCCTATTTTTTTGCCCGTGAAGTTCTAAAACGCCATCATTTATTAAAAATATTAATCCTCTAATATGGTCAGTCACAATATCTATTTCTTTTCTAAATTTTTTTAATTCTTCTTTATTTAGTCTTAGACATTTTTTCAAATTCTTTAAAATTGAAATATCTCCTATATCATTAACTCCTTCAATAATTGCTAAAATTCTCTGAACACCAAATCCAATAGCTGTTGCCTTTTTATCCATCTTTTGAAAATGAAAAATTGGTTCATCTTGTTTTTTCTTCTCAATTCTTACTTCTGAATTATATAAAACATGAGTACCAAACTCTAAGATTTGACCTTCTTCTTCAAACTTTAAAAATTCTATTGGTGATTTAATCAGTTTCGGGTTTTTTCTTAAATCATAAAATAACTCACCTCGCGGTCCTCCCACTGGTTCAACTGTATTTGCTACAAAAGCTTCCATTCCATATTTATCACTAAAAGAAATAATTTTTGAAGGAGAAATACCTAATGATTGCCAAATTTTTCTTAATTCTTCATCGGGCGGAAAATATGTACCTTGAATATTGCCTCCTCCAAAATAACTAGCGTAAAAATTGCTTGGATTCAGATGGATATACTCTGTAAAAAACTCATAAAAATGAGAAACTATTTTTTCTCGAGAATAACCATCAATACTATCAGCTACAAACATATTAAAAAAAGAAAGATGTTTTTTATCTCCGGTTAAATCAATATCCCAATGTCTAATACAGGGTTGATTAACAATCTGATTGCCAAGTAACCCTTTATCTCCTCGCCAGAATTTATAAGCTAAATCTGGTCCTCCACTCATTGTGAAAGTAGTTGGGAAAACAGGAGAAATTAACTTTTCTCTTTCTCTAACAGAGTATCCTTTTCTAATCATAAAATTCTGGAATTGCAAATAAATTTGATAAAAATCTTTTGTCATATTTTTTGAGGCCCGGGATGGATTTGCGCCACCGTGAAGAGTTTTGCAAACTCTTGCCTATCTATTCGGCCACCGAGCCAACTATTTTTATCTTATATTACCCAAGCTATCTAATTATATCGCAACAAAACAGTTAAAGTTTACAAAATTATAACTTCTCTATTTTTTCAATTACTTTTATTGAATCTTTGTACAATAACATTCCTCCTATATTTCCTACTCCAATAATCCCTAATTTTATATTATTTACCTGTTTCATATTTTTTAATCATTTTAGCAATATTTTTTAATTCATTTATCTTTACATCTCCCATATGGCTTATTCTTAAAGTATTTTCATAACTCTCTGATCCTTTACTAACTAAAAATCCTTCTTCTTTTAATCTCTCTATAATTTTATCAGCATTCTTTACCTTAACACTAGTAAGAGTATTAGCAGGACTTTTTGAAAATAATTCTAATCCTTGTTTTTCAATTTCTCTTCTAAATATTTCAGCTCTTTTTTTATGCAACATAATAAATTCTAAAAAATTACTTGCAACATAATCTAAGGAAGCATCTAAGGCACTTACTGTTTCTACAGGAGGCGTAAATCTAAATTGCAAATCTTTTTCTTGTTTTTTGGCTTCTTCTTGTAAATTAAAATAAAAATCTTTTGGTTCTAAAAATTTCATTTTTTTTGAATACCAGATAAACGAAATTCCTGGAGGACAACCCAAAGCTTTATGAGGAGCGCCAATTAATACATCTATGCCTACTTTTTCTGGGTAAATTTTATATGCTCCAAAAGCGCTCACAGCATCAACAATTACTTTTATGTCACTATTCCTTTGTTTAAGAAAAGCTGCTATTTCTTCTACATTATTTCTTGTAGCTGTTGATGTCTCAACATAAGTCATAAATATATAATCAAATTTTTTGTTTGGTATTTTATCAGAGTTAAAAACATCTCCTGGATTAGCAATTACTATAGTTGGTTCAATTTTATAAAATTCCATTATCTTTAATATTCTATTTGCAAATTTCCCACTAGATAATAACAATATTTTTTTATTAGAATCTATGAAATTTTGGAAAACAGCATTAATCGCTCCTGTGCCCGAGGAGGGTAACATAATTGGCGGATCTGATTTCAAAATTTCAGAAAAATTTTTTCTAATTCTTGTCATCATTCTGCTAAATTCTTTAGAGCGGTGATGCAATGTATTTTTCATTGCCTTTTTTACAAAAGGATAATATTCTAATGGACCCGGCGTATATAATTTTATTTTTAAAAATTTTTTCATAAAAATTTTTTCCAATTTTTTAAAACTTTTTCTATTAGAAAATTATAATATTCATCCAACTTTAACCTAATATCTTAATTTTA
>JAACEG010000023.1 GCA_011682665.1 Lysobacteraceae bacterium | reverse complement strand
TAAAATCGCCAATCCTCGGGATTGCTTCGTCGTTCCTCCTCGCAATGACAGAACTTTCCTCGGGATTGCTTCGTCAGTCGCTTCGCTCCTTTCTTGCAAAGACAGCGAAATTTATGTATTTCGTAATCCAAGATAATTAGGGTTATTAGGATAATTATGATTATCAAAATGATTAGGATTTGATAAAAATTATTTTAAAATTATAGATTGCCATATAAATTCATAATTTTAAAATCTCCAGTTTTTTTTAATATGAAAAAGTCTGAATTAATTTTTACTGCTATATTAGTCCCTGTTGATTTTTTAATGTTAATTTTAGCAGCTTTAGCAGCTTATTTTTTGCGTTTTACTCCTTTTGTAAAAGGGGTGCGCCCGGTTATTTTTGACCTTTCTTTACAATATTATTTTAATATTGTTTTTTTTATTGCTTTAGCCTGGCTAATAATTTTTGCTTTTTCAGGGCTTTATTCCACAAAATCAAGCTCACATTTTATTGATGAATTTTATAGAATTTTTAGTTCTTGTTCCGGAGGAATAATGTTAATATTAGTTGTTATTTTTGCCAGAAGAGAACTATTTTCTTCAAGATTTATTGTTTTGGCTGGTTGGATTTTTAGTATTATTTTTGTTTTTATCGGTCGTTTTTTAATTCATTTAATCAGGCAAGAATTTTTTAGGAAAGGAATAGGAGTTAATAACTTATTGGTGATTGGTGATGATAAAACAGCTAAAAATATTATTCAACTTATTAAAAATAATAGTTCTTTTGGAGCCAGAGTAATAAAAGAATTTAATAATTGCAATGAAAAATTAATCAAAAGAATAAGCAATTTTATTAAAAATAATCAGGTTAATGAAATTTTGCTTTGCGCGAATCTTAACGAAGAAATATCTTTGCAATTAGTTGATTTTTGCAATGATCATAATATAGTTTATAAATATGTTCCAAATTTATTTGAAGCGCAAGCTGTAAATGTTGATGTTCAATATATAGCCGGTATTCCAATAATTGAATTAAAAAGAACTCCTCTTGATGGTTGGGGAAAAATTTTTAAAAGAATCTTTGATGTTATTGGGAGTATTTTCGCCATTATTGTTTTTTCGCCTATTATGCTACTTACCGCATCTGCAATTAAATTTGATTCTAAAGGACCTATATTTTTTGGATATAAAAGAATAGGGCAATATGGAAAACCGTTTTTTTATTTTAAATTTAGATCAATGATTAAGCAGGCGCACCAAATGCGTTATGATCCCAAATTTAGAAATAAAGTTGAGGATATCAGGGGTTGGAATAATGATAATCCTATGATAAAATATAAAAATGATCCGCGGATAACAAAAGTCGGAAAATTTATCCGGAAATATAGCATTGATGAACTGCCAGAATTTTTTAATGTTTTAATTGGTAAAATGAGCTTAGTTGGCCCGCGGCCCCATGAACCAGAAGAGGTCGCAAAATATAAAAAATATCACAAAAAAGTTTTAACTATTAAACCAGGAATGACAGGGATTGCGCAAATCAGCGGACGAAGCGATTTAAGTTTTAACGAAGAAACGCGTTTGGATATTTATTATATTGAGAAGTGGTCAATAAAAATGGATTTATATATTTTATTTAGAACACCTTTTATTTTATTTAAAAAGAGAAAAGCGGAATAATTATTTATATATTACGAAATGTCATTGCGAGCGAAGTGAAGCAATCCCATGGATAAAATCGTTGATTTTTAGGATTGCTTCGTCGTCCTTCCTCACAATGATAATGAAATTATGTTGGAATTTTACGCAGTAAAAGTTTTTACCATAACAACCTTATCATTCTTAGTAGCGCTTTTTTGGATGCCTTTTTTGTTAAGAATGTTAAAGAAATATAAAATTAGCAAAAGAATACGCGATGAGGAAAGCGCTCCAATTTTTTTTAAATTGCATAAAAAAAAGCAAGGGACTCCAACAATGGGGGGGATTTTGATTTGGGGAACAGTTTTATTTCTTTCTTTATTGTTTTTTTATTTAAACAAAATTTTTAGCGGAGTTGAAATATTCAAAAATTTAAATTTTTTAACGCAAAAACAAACATTTTTACCCTTAGGAGCGCTCGTTGCTTCGGCTATTGTTGGGATATTTGATGACTTATTTAATGTAAAGAAAATAGGGCCTAATGGGGGAGGATTACGAATGCGCCATCGTTTATTCATTTATACTTTTATTGCTATTATTGGAGCATGGTGGTTTTATTATAAATTAGGATGGAGCACATTGCATGTTCCCTTTTTAGGTAGTTTTGATATAGGCATTTGGTATATTCCAATTTTTATTTTTGTAATTGTTGCTACAAGTCATTCTGTTAATTTAACTGATGGTCTTGATGGCCTTGCTGGCGGAATTCTTTTGTCTTCTTTTGCGTCTTATGGAGCGATTGCTTTTGTCCAAGGGCGTTTTGAGCTTGCGACTTTTTGTGGGGCAATTATTGGCTCTTTATTAGCCTTTTTATGGTTTAATATTAGCCCAGCAAAATTTTTTATGGGAGATACAGGAGCAATGAGCCTTGGTATTACGCTTGGAATTGTTGCCATGCTTACAAATTACGCTTTACTTTTACCAATTATTGGTTTAATATTTGTAATAGAGACTTGCTCAGTTTTATTACAATGGGGATATAAGAAAATAATGAAAAAAAAATTATTTATTTCTAGCCCCATCCATCATCACTTAGAAGCTATTGGTTGGGCAGAGGCGACCATTGTAATGCGTTTTTGGGTAATTAGTGGAGTAAGCTCCGTTATAGGTCTTATTTTATTTTTTTTAGATAAAACATAATAATTTTAATTTTTACCTTGACTAAAATATTATTTGTATTATATTATATCTATAAGTAATTTTTTTATGTTTAATCTTTCATTTCCAACTAATAATATAAATATAGATAAAAACTTCATGTCAAAATGTCCTGTCTGTGGAGCAAAGCAAGATTTTTTAGAAATGTCTATTATTGAGGATACAAATAATGATTCTTTTATTTATATTAAATGTAAAAAATGCTTTGTTAGCTTTATTGGTATTGTGAATTTTAATCCTATGGGGATTAGTATTGTTAGCTTCGCCACTGATTTACAAAAGTCAGAGGTTATAAAGTTTAGAAAAGGAGACAGGGTTAATGAAGATGATATTTTAGATATTCATCAAGTATTAAAAAACAAAAAAATTGATTTTATAAAAATGATGAAATAACTATTTATTTTTTATTTATGGAATTATTAAAAGTAAAAAAAAGAGAAATTGTTGGGAAAAAAGTAAGCCAGATAAGAGAAAATAATGGAATTCCCGCAGTTATTTATGGGCAAGGAATAAAGTCCATGAATTTAACAGTAGAATATATTCCTTTTGAAAAAGTTTATAAAAAGGCTGGGAATAGCACTTTAATCAATCTTAAAATTGACAATGAAGAGATACCTGTTTTAATTCATCAAATATCTTATAATGCTATAAGCGGAAAAATAGAGCATATTGATTTTTACAAGATTAAATATGGGCAAAAGCTTATAACTAATGTAGAATTGAATTTTGTGGGAGAATCAAAAGCTGTAAAAGAATTAGGAGGAATTTTAGTTATTAAAATAAGAGAAATTGAAGTTAAATGTTTACCTAAAGATTTAATAAATGAAATAAAAATTGATTTAAGCTCATTGAAAAATTTTGATGATGTTATCCATGTTAAAAGCCTAAAAGTTCCTAATACCATTAAAATAATAAATCGCCCAGAGGCGGTTATAGCAAGTATTTCTAAGCCAAGGATAGAAGAAGAAAAAAAAGTAATAGAAGAAGAAAAAGATAAAACTCAGATAGAAGAATTAAAGGATAAAGCTAAAAAAGGGGAAAAAGAAGAACAAATGTCGGATGAACAAAAGAATAAATCAGAGAAGAAATAAAAATAACTAACTATTTGCAATTTTATATTTTAATAAATCCAGCGCTTTTACTACATGATTATTAGACTCTACAAGAAGACATTGATTATTTGTCTATTCTTGCCCTTAAAAATAGTAGTATATTATAATGGGTCTGGATAAAAACGCGGTAAGACGCGTTTTTTTATTATGTTTTAATATTTTTTATGTTATATTAAAATAAAAAATAATTTTTGTTTTTAAATTTTCATTTTTCATTTTTAATTTGACTGAAAGGAATATGTCTATTGCTAAAAATACAGCTTATATAACTTTTGCTTTTATTTTTCAAAAAATATTGGCTTTTGTTTATATTGCTTTAATCGCTAGAAATTTAGGACCTGAAATTATTGGTAAATATTTTTTTGCGCTTTCTTTCACAACAATTTTTTCGGTTTTTATTGATGCTGGTTTAACTCCAATTTTGATTAGAGAAGTTGCAAAATATAAAGAAAAGGCGAGAAGTTATTTTAATTCAATTATAACTCTGAAATTAATTTTTAGTGTTTTAACAATGATTGCTATTGCGATTGTCATAAATCTATTAGGATATGATAATTTTACAAAGAAATTAGTTTATATAGCCAGCGCAGTGATGTTTTTTGATTCTTTTACATTAACTTTCTATGGCGTTTTAAGGTCTTGGCAAATATTAAAATATGAAGCAATTGGAATTATTTGCTATCAAATTTTAACTGTGACTTTAGGAGGAATAATTCTTTTTACAACAAAATCAATTGCTCTGCTTATTGGTGTTCTTGTTATATCTAGTTTTTTGAATGCTATTTATTCTTTTAGTTTAGCGATTCGCATAGCAAAAATAAGAATAAAGTTTTCAATTGACAAGCAATTCGCTAAAACTTTGTTAATAGCTTCTTTCCCGTTTATGTTAGCTGGTATTTTTAATAGGGTTTATACGCATATTGATACTGTGCTTCTTTCAAAGCTTGCGGGCGACATTTATGTCGGCTGGTATGGCGTGGCAAATAAGCTGGTTTTTTCCTTACAATTTATCCCAGCGGCTTTTGTAGCGTCAATTTATCCAGCGATGAGCAATTATTTTGAGCATTCAAAAGAAAAGCTGAAAACAACTTTTGAAAAATCAATAATATATTTAACTATTATTTCAATACCGATTTGTTTCGGAGTTGTCGCGCTTGCGAAAGAAATTATAACAACAATTTACGGAAATGAATTTTTAAATTCAATACTTCCGCTTCAGCTCTTAATGGTTGCTTTAGTTTTTGTCTTTCTTTATTTTCCTATTGGTTCTCTTTTAAACGCTTCTAACAGGCAAAAAAGAAATACCGCTAATATGGGTATTGCAATGGTTGTAAATGTTATTTTGAATTTAATTTTGATACCAAAGATAAATTTAGCTGGTGCTGCGATTGCTTCTGTTATAAGTCAATTTTTAATGCTTTGTTTAGGAATGTATTATGCGCGTCAGGTTGTTCCTTATGATAAAAGATTACTGAGCACAAAATTTATTCAGAATATTATTACAGCTTTTATAATGGCTTTGGGAATTATATTTTTAAAACAATATATTAATTGGATATTTATTATTCCATTATCAGCAATTTTTTATTTTGGATTTTTATATTTAATTAAAGGTTTTTCAAAAAATGATGTTAAAGAAATTTTGATTTCTATTGGGATTAAAAAATATAGACATTAAATTCAATGAATAAGTTTACTCACATATTGGAATCCAAATAGATTAAATTTGAAAATATGATTAAAATATGGCTTTTTTATATAAAGTAAAAGCTATTCAAATAAATGTAAACAAATTTAACTAAAATTTAATTAGTTGGTTTTTATAGCCTTTCCCTTGACAAATTTGGCAGATATATTATAATATAATGCAAAAAATTATATAAGGAGGAAAAAGGAAAAAATGAATACAAAAGAAGTAAGGGCAAAAGTAAGAAAATTTGTTAAAATGCATGTTAGGAAAAGGGGATGTCCTCCCCAGAACTCGCGGAAAATGTGCGAAAAATTAGAAATTTCTTATGAGGACTTTAAAGTTGCTTATCCTAATGACCTTGATGAGGCCATAAAGGACGCAACCAATTAGGGTAGATATGCCAGTCATATCTACACGAACCGGCTTCCTATGAAGTCGGTTTTTTTATTATTTTAATTTTGACAACAATTTGTTAGCCATAAAATTTAGTTGGGAAATATAAATTATGATATAATAAAATATAATTGAATAAAAAAAATTTATGCGCAAAACGCTTTTGTTTACAATTGATTTCCCGCCTAATTTTGGAGGAGTGGCGAATTATTATAGAAAAATATGCGAATATTTGCCTTCAGATAAAATTATTGTTTTAACCATTAAAGATATCAAAGCAGAGGATGGCGAGCAATCTTATAAAATATATCGTAAAAATCTTTTAACAAAACTGGTAATTTGGCCGAAATGGTTGCCTTGTTTTTGGTATCTGTATAGAATAATTAAAAAAGAAAAAATAAAAACAGTTTTAGTCGGGCAAGTTTTGCCGTTAGGAACCGTTGTCATGGTTTTAGCAAAGATAATGAATTTTGATTATCTTGTTTTAACCCATAGTTTTGACATATTAGTCGCGCAAAAATCAAAAAGAAAAAAATATTTGCTTAAAAAAATATTAAAAAATGCGAAATATATTACAAGCAACAGTGATTTTACAAAACAAGAATTAATAAAATTAGGAATAAAAGAAAATAAAATAACAACTATCTATCCTTGTCCTTACTTTAAACCGCCCGCTGATAAAAAAACAAAAAATGATTTAATCAAAAGATACAATTTAAAAAACAAAAAAATAATTTTTACAGTCGGCAGAATGGTAGAACGCAAAGGCGCTGATATGGTGATAAAGTCAATACCAAAAATTAAAAAAGAAATAGCAAATATTGTTTATATAATAGCTGGCGGAGACGCTTCTTATAAAAAAAAGCTTAGAGAACTTAGCGAAAAATTTTCAGTAAATGACAAAGTAATTTTTATGCCAAATGCGAAAGATGAAGAAATTAAAGCATTATATGATTTAGGAGATTTATTTATTATGCCATGTCGGCAAATGAATGAAGATGTTGAAGGTTTTGGAATTGTTTTTTTAGAGGCTAATTTTTTTAATAAGCCGGTTATTGGCGGAAAATCTGGTGGAGCTATTGAAGCTATTGTCAATAATAAAACAGGATTATTAGTTAATCCGCTTAATCTTAATGAAATAAGCAGGGCTGTAATTAAATTATTAAAAGATAAAAATTTAGCTGAAAAATTAGGAGCGAACGGCAGACAAAGGGTAGAACAAGAATTTAATTGGAAAAAGCAGACAGGAAAATTGAAAAAATTATTAGAATAAGAATGATTGTTGATAACTTTCCTTGATATCATTTTTAAATATGTTACATTATAAATAACAATCACAAGTTCCGCTATCATTATAACACGGTCAAACCAACCAACAAATTAACACACACATACCTTTTTCTTTTGGTAAATTTTTTTAAAAAATAGAGACGCAAAATTTTGCGTTTTTTTTGTTTTATTTTTGCCAAATAATTTTAGCATGCTATAATAAATATCAAAATACCTTGAATTACGAAATGTCATTGCGAGGTCTGATGGACTCCGAAGAATCATATGGACTCCTTCGGAGAGCGAAGCGACAAAGCAATCCCGACGAAAGTTCTGTTATTGCGAGGAGGAACGACGAAGCAATCCCGAGAATTGGCGATAATATTCATGGGATTGCTTCGCTTCGCTCGTAATGACAGGGAGTATTCAGGGGATCGTTTCGCTCCTTTCTCGCAAAGACAGCGAAATTTATGTATTTCGTAATCCAAGAAAAATAACATTTTAACATATAAATAAAATTCAAACCTCAAAATGTAAAATATAAAACGACAATTTACAACTTAAAACTTTTGTTTTATTAGTCCCTCTAATATAGGGGAGGAACCTATTATTCTCGTTCTCCCCCTTGTAGGGGGAGTTAGAGGGGGTATTATTTAGTTTTTACCCCACCTGACCTCCCCTAAAAGGGGAGGAAACTATAATTTTTTACCTCTCCTAACCTCCCCTTTTCCAAAGGGGGAAC
>JAACEG010000102.1 GCA_011682665.1 Lysobacteraceae bacterium | reverse complement strand
GGATCCATTTCCATCGTATACACGCTAATTTTAGCAATACTACCAGGTGCCCCCTTAATACTTGGAACTAATTTAATTTGCTTCCATTCTTTGCCAGCATTTATTGTTTTATAAACCCCGGCATCAGCAAAAACTTCTTTTTTTCCTTTGCCAATCTTAAATTGGCACGCTCCGCCTGTTAAAATCAAGACGGACAAGATTAAAACGATAATATTTTTTTTGCTCATAGATACTATTATTATAAAATTCCCCTTTATCCCCTTTTTCCAAAAGTGGAAATATTTTAAATATTTTTATTAATCCTCCTTTGCAAAAGAGCCTGTCCCGTACTCGCTACGGGAAGGTTGAAGGATTTTTAGATTAAAAATTAAAAAGATAAAATTAAATTTTCTAAAATCAATTGTGGATTAGCATTATTATGTAAATATTTTTTCGCTTGATTAATTTTGTCAATACAATAAATTATTTTTTTAATAGAATATTTATTGCTTAAACTTTTAATTTTATCAATCGCAAAAATATTTTCAATTTGATTTAAAGAAAAATTCATAGATAGTAACAAATCACGGAAAATAGATAACCAAATATTTAAAATATCATCTGCTATCTTTACTTTTTCAATAAAAATTTTTTGTTTGTTGATTTTATTTTCTATATAATCTAACTTTTGATTAATTGTCAAATCAAAAATATCTAAAAAATCATCAACAGAAATTTTATAATCGTTAAATAAACTAATATCTCGCATATAACTTATCGCTAAGCCAGGTCTTGAATTGACAGAATAAGCTATTTCTTTCCTTGCTTCTTTATCTGGAAGAAAAGTTAAAATTTCGCTCGGATCAACCGGCTTAAAATTGATAATTTGAGATCTTGATCTTACAGTTAAGGGAATTTTCTGTAAATTATCAGAAATTAAAATAAACACCATTTTCCCTTTTGGCTCTTCTAAAACCTTTAATAAAGAGTTCGCCGCTGGCAAGCTTAAATTATGCGCATTTTTAATTAAAACAATTTTGTAATTTCCTGAAAAAGAACTATTTTTAATCTTACTACTAACTTTACGTATTTGTTCAATACTTATATTTTTTTTACCTTCTTCTAAACCGACTTCATAAAAATCAGCATAAATTCCATGCGCAAATTCTTTACAACTAATACAGTTATCGCAAAAAAAACCGTTTTTTTTCTCGCATAACAAAGATTTAATAAAATATTTTGCCACTAAAGATTTTCCTAAATGTTTTTGCCCGAAAAAAATGTATGCATTGCCTATTTTATTTAACGTGATGCTGTCTTGCAAAAATTTTATAATATTTTTATGGCCGATTACCGGCCAATTTTTTTGCTTTTCCATATTTAAATAATACCATAACCATAAAACCAAGTCAAAAGTCAAAAATCTTATAAAAGCATAAATCAAAATTAAATTCAAAACAACCGAATTAAATCTAAAGTCTAAATGTCAAATGCCAATTTAATCTCAAATCTCAAAAATATTTTTGTCATTTAGATTTTTGACTTGATTTGACATTTGTCATTTGAATTTTAACATTATTGATTATTATTTTTACTTTTGTCTTTTACCCATTTCACTTTTATATCTTTCCAAACCCCATTTTACCAATTTTTCTGTTTCTTTAAAATAATTCCCGCCTGATTTAAAATTTCCTAAAGTTACAACAATAATTTCATTTCCTTTTTTATCTTTTGCTTTAACAATTAAACAATGCCCAGCTTCATTTAAATATCCTGTTTTTGTTCCTAAAATATACAAATCACTAAAAAGAAGTTTATTGCGATTTCTTATTATATGCGATTTTTTAGTATTAATAGTTGAAAAAGCGTATTTTTTTGCTGTTGTCGCTTCTAATATTTTAAAATTATTAAAAATTTTTCTGCCTAATTTTGCTAAATCTTGAGCTGTACTAACATTAGAGGGATTAAGTCCGCTTGGCTCTGTAAAATGCGTATTTTCCATTCCCATCTCTTTTGCTTTACGATTCATTGTCTCAACAAAATCGCGACGTAAAAGTCCTGTTGAACGACTCAAAGCATAAACAGCATTATTCGCTGATCCAACTAAAGCGCTAAAAAATAAATCTTTAACTGTCATTGTATCTCCTGGATTAACATATAAATAAGCCATTTCCCATTTTTTCGCATACTTAAATACATCATTATCAACCTTGGAATATTTTATAATCTTTCTCCAATCAGGGTCCAAATCTAAAATAACTTTCGCCGACATTAATTTCGTAATACTAGCGATCGGCATTTGCTGCCCGCTATTTTTTGCATATAAAATTTTACCTGTTTTCGCGTCAACAACAATGGCTGACTTTGCGTTTATATTAAAATCCGGTTTTGACATTATCAAATTTTTATCTATTCTTTTATTTTTTATATCTTTAATATTACTTTCCCCTAATACAGTTCCTTGATTATTTGTTAAATTTATTTTTTTTTCTTTCTCTTTAGCTAAAATAACTCGCACATTGCAAATCCCG